>JAHFUH010000101.1 GCA_023265215.1 Acidobacteriota bacterium | reverse complement strand
CGGCGGATGCCTGGAGTAACGCGAAGCCAGTCACTTTTTATTGCGATTGGCGGGGCGAGAATTCAGATCCGCAGCGGGAAACCGAAGCCAGGTTACTCTGGTCGAACCATCACCTTTACATCAGATTTCGCTGCCTGTATCGGGAAATCTACGTCAACGACAAACCCAGCGGCCGTTGCGACGAGCTGTGGCTGAAGGATGTTGCGGAGATATTCATTCAGCGCGGCGAAGACGAACTCAGGCATTACCGGGAATTCGAAATCAGCCCTAATGGAGATTGGTTGGATCTGGATATTAACGCAGGCCGGAAATCCTTCCTGATGTGCGATCTAAAAAGCAGAGTCGTTTGCGACGGCAAACTATGGGTTGCCGAACTGGCGATCCCTATGGATTGCCTGACGCCCGAGTTCAATTCGGATGAGATCTGGCGCCTGAACCTCTTTCGCATTGAGGGGCGTGAGCCGAATCGATTTTATTCCGCGTGGCAACCCACCTGCACCCCAAAGCCCAATTTCCACGTTCCGGAACAATTTGGGGAATTGGTATTTGCATCATCTTGACAAAAACAGCGGCCGAGAATCACGGCATCTTTACGTGCAACAGAGATGCAATCGGCGCAGCATCTTGCTTCTGGCAGATAAAAGCAGGTTCTTGAGGTCAAAACCGATAAACTAAGTCCGTCCAACTGTCGAAAAGCTCAATAGACAAATATAACCAGGTTGTTTACGAGGAAGTCTGATATGGGTATGTCCAAAGACAGGTTGATCAAGTTCAAGCCCAAGTCGTTGAGTCTGCGCAGGCTCCTGAAAGAAAAGAATGTGCTGCTAAGTGAGCGGATGCCTGCATGACTAAAGCCCCGGACTCCCTGCTTGTAGTGGATGACGACAGCCTTAACCGTGACTTGATGATGCGCCGTCTGTCCCGGCGTGGATTCAACGTATCCTCCGCCGTGGGCGGCGAAGCCGCATTGCAATGGATTAAAGAGAATCAGGTTGACCTTGTGCTGCTCGACATTGAAATGCCCGAGACCAGCGGCCTGGATGTACTCAGCGCTATCCGGCGGGATTACACTCCAGCTCAGCTGCCGGTCATTATGGTAACCGGCAAGATCAGCAGTGATGATATGGTCCAGGCACTCAACATCGGCGCCAACGACTACATCACCAAGCCGATCGACTTCCCCGTTGTGCTCGCCCGGATTCAAACCCAGCTGTCCCGCAAACACGCCGAAGAAGCTCTCCGGGAGAGCGAGGAACGCTATGCTCTTGCGGCGCTCGGCGCCAATGACGGATTGTGGGATTGGGATCTTATAAAAAGCAAAATCTACTTTTCGCCGCGGTGGAAATCGATGCTCGGCTGGGAGGAACACGAGATCGGCGAAGACCCGGATGAATGGTTTCAAAGGATTCATCCCGATGATGTAGATCGAGTGCGCGCCGATATCGCCGGGCACCTCAAAGAACTGACGCCGCATTACGAAGACGAATATCGCATGCTTCACCGGAATGGCAACTATCTCTGGATGCTTGGCCGCGGCCTGGCGGTTCGCACCAATGGCGGTAAAGCATACAGGATGGCAGGATCCCAAACGGACATCACCCGAGGAAAGGTCGTCGATATTCTCACGGGCTTGCCCAATCGAGTCCTCTTCATGGACAGGCTCAGTCGATCCTTCGAGCGGGCCAGGCGTGGGAGAGGCAAAGCCTTTGCCCTGATCTTTCTTGATCTGGACAGTTTCAAGCTTATCAACGACAGTTTCGGCCACCTGATGGGAGATCAATTGCTCGTCGCGATAGCCGGCAGGCTTGAAGCCACCGTGCGCGCAACCGATACTGTCGCCCGATTCGGACGGAATCACACGATCGCGCGCATTGGGGGGGACGAGTTCACAATCCTGCTGGAGGACACAACCAACGCCGTCGATGTTACGCGGATTGCAGAGCGTATTGCAAAAGAACTGGGAGAACCGTTTGCGATCGGCAGCCAGGAAGTGTTTCCAACAGCAAGCATCGGCATTGCACTATACAATCCAAACTATCAAAGCCCCGAGGAGATCCTGAGAGATGCAGACACGGCTATGTATAGCGCCAAAGCACTCGGCAAAGGCCGCTACGAAATTTTCGATGCAAATATGCGGGCCAACACCATCGCGCGCCTGCAGCTCGAAACGGAACTCCGACGCGGAATAGAAAGGAAGGAATTCGAAGTCTATTACCAGGCTCTGGTGTCCCTGGAAACCGGCAGAATCTGGGGGTTCGAGGCTCTTGTGCGATGGAAGCACTCGACTCGCGGGCTTGTGTCTCCAAATGAATTCATCCCTGTTGCGGAAGAAACGGGCCTCATAGTCCCGCTTGGTCAGTGGGTCCTCAAGACATCATGCCAGCAGGCGCGCATATGGCAGGCTCGTTTCGAAAGCGGCCCCCCTTTGCTGATCAGCGTTAATTTATCGGCTCGCCACTTCCTCCAGCCTGACCTGGTTCAACAGTGCAGAGAAGTTCTCGATGAGACGCAGCTATCCCACAGCAGCCTCAATCTCGAGGTTACTGAAAGCGCAATGATGCCCGACCCGGAGTCTGCAATCGATTTGATGGGCCAGCTTAAATCGCTTGGGATCAAGCTCGCACTGGACGATTTCGGTACAGGATATTCTTCGCTCAGTTATCTCCACAGATTCCCTCTCGACAGTCTCAAAATTGACCGGTCGTTTGTTTCCCATATGATGGAAGACGATGAAATTGTCCGCGCTATCATCACCCTGGGGCGAAATCTCGGATTAAAAGTAATTGCCGAGGGAGTGGAAACAATCGATCAGATCAAAAAATTGAAGGATCTCGGGTGCGAATACGCGCAAGGATATTATTTTTCCGTTCCAGTCAATGCTCAGGAAGCTACGGATTTGCTCACAGCCCAGAATTCACGCCTGACCGCGACCCTTGATGGGTGGTCCCCCGCGGCTAAAAAAGCATACGCTCTTGCCTCAGTAGCCGAGGCGTGATTCGTTCAGGCGCGAAGCGCCGGCAACCCGGCCATTAATCTCTGTAACTCTGCAAAAATAATCGCTTAATTTGCCCCAAACTAATTTGATAAACAGCGTCAATCGAGCATCTGGTGGCCGCGTAGCGGTCCATGAATATAGCCCGGCATTTCAAGGCCGGGGAAACGAATAGCAAGATAAGGCGTCGCGTAGGTCGTGAGAATAAATTACAGTTGAGGCGCGAAGCGCCGGAAGTGAATAGCCCCGAGCGTCAGCTCGGGGTGAAAGCATATTGAGAATGAGGCCCAAAGGGCCGGAACAAGCAACGAAGTGCCGCGCCTTTGGCGCTCACGGTAGCCTCAATAGCATTCCCGGCCTTACGGCCGGGCCTATTTACTGTCGGCCCTTCGGGCCTGAAAGCCATTGATCGCATGGGCGCTTCCGATTTTTTCTCACAACCTACGCGACGGATTTGTTTTGGTTGCCTTAGACCCGGCCTTAAAAGGCCGGGCTATATTCGGACTGCCGCTACGCGGCTGAATAAAGGGATTATTGACACAATCTAACCATGCCGCATTGCGAAGCGTCGCGCTCACAGGGAAAACTATGCGGCATTGGGCGAGACATCGGCGCCCGCAGAAGAAACTGTGTGGCATAGGTGAGACATCGGCAGCCCGGCCATTAATCTCTGTCACTCTGCAAAAATAATCGCTTAATTTGCTGTCCTATTTTTCGCATTTTTCTTCACGCTAACGGAGTCCTTGAGCACAATATCGGCGGCCGACTTGCCGACATAAATTTGATAACGGCCGGCGGCGATCGCCCATTCCTGAGCACGGCTGTCCCAGTAGCCGAACGGATGATTGGAGGCTTTCGGGTCGATCGAGATCCGGACCTTTTTTTTCTCGCCCGGATCGAGCCAGACCTTTTCGAATCCCACCAGGCGCTTCGGAGGTTCGCCAATCGATGAGGGCAACCCGAGATAGACCTGGGGCACTTCCGCGCCATATTTTTTCCCGGTGTTCTCCACAAAGAACTGGACGATGATTGGTTGCTTCCCATCGAGCGTCTTCGGCGTAATCTCAAGTTTAGAAATATTAAATGTCGTATACGACAGCCCATAACCGAAAGGAAATCGAGGTTCGATGCCTTGGGAATCAAACCAGCGATACCCGATGTTCAGTCCTTCGTTATATTCAACGGTCGTTGGCTTGTTGTTGTTAGGCTTTATGGGAACGGGATTGCCTTCCTCATCCACTCCAGGGTATTGCAACGCGGTCTTGAGCGGTCCATCATTCGCGAGTTTCGGAAACGTCACGGGAAGCCTGCCGGACGGATTCACCACGCCAAACAGAAGCCGTGCCACGATATTTCCGTCTTCCTGCCCCGGGAACCAGGTTTCGAGAATCGCAGAGACTTCATCGATCCATGGAAACAGCGCCGATGCGTTGTCCTTGAGGACAATTACAGTGCGCGGATTGGCGGCGGCAACCGCTGCAATCATCTCGTCCTGATTATCGGGCAGCGCGATACTCAGTAGATCCCGGCCTTCCTCGGACAGCGTTCCAGCCAGCACGACTGCCACATCGGCGGCCTTTGCGGCTGCAACAGCATCCGCGAGATTTGTCAGGTCCGTCTTGACAACCGTCAGACTGACGGTCGCATTCGAACCCGACACTGCGAGCGTTTTCTGCATTCCCTCCAGCGGCGACACAGTGTAGAAAGGAATAACATCCGAGCTTCCTCCGCAACAGCCGGCAACAGCTTTGCCGGCATAATCGGGCTGGCCAATCAGCGCCAGGCTGCGGATTGCCTTTGCATCCAGAGGGAGCAATTTTGCCGTATTTTTCAGCAACACAGCCGTCTGCTCTCCGATTGAGCGGGCAATCTGTCCATTTCGCGCAACATCAATCGGAGTTTGGGCAACCGGCCGATCAAAGATGCCATACTTGAACATTTGAGTGTAGCGGCGTGCGAGCGCAGTGTTGATGTCCGATTCCTTGAGGCGGCCGGATGCCAACGCGGCTTTCAGGTTTGCCGGAGTAAACCAGGGCCCTTCCTGGGGTGGCGACACCTGCTTTATTTGAAGCCCCGGCATTTCATGATCCATACCCGCAAGTATTGCCGGCGCAGCACTGTGGACCGCGAAAAAATCGGATTGCACATAACCCTTGAAGCCCCATTGGCTGCGCAATACATCCGTCAGGATAGCTTTGTTCTCGCACATATGCGCGCCACCGACCGAATTATAGGAACACATGACCGATGCCACTTCGCCATCTTTGACTGTCATTTCGAACGGAAGAAGGTAGAGTTCATGCAATACGCGGTCATCGATGATTTCGTTAACAGTGAACCGGTTCGTCTCCTGTTCGTTGGCTACCAGGTGCTTTGCCATTGCCAGAATGCCGTTGGCTTGAACGGCCCGGATTTCCGCCACCGCCATGGAACCGCTCAACATAGGATCTTCGCCGAAATACTCGAAATTACGCCCCAGGTTCGGCACACGAGCCAGATTGACGCCAGGCCCTTCGAGCACATGCAGCGCAAGATTGCGCGACTCGATGCCGATCACCTCACCCACTTGCTCTGCGATTTTGCGATCGAACGATGCTGCCACTCCTATGGCCGAAGGCAGCATTGTTGCTTTTGCCGAAAACCTGCTACCCAGCAAAGAAAAGGGATTGGTGGAGATCGCATCTTTAGGGACGCAATCGTTCTGGCCAACGCCTACCGGACCGTTCGTAATGCGCAGTGTCGGGATCTTCAACTCCGGGATTCCAGGAACATGCCGCGCGCCGAAACACTCAGGAATTTCGGGAACCTGTCCGGGCGCCCCGACCATTTGCTGCATTTTCTGGTCAAGAGTCATTGCGGCAATGAGGCTTGCAGCCCGCAATTCCGGCGTTCTCGAAGCATCCATCCATGGCAACTGCGCGGGAAAGACTGGCGATTGAAAGAGGATATACACAACAAATGCCGCGATTCCGGTTGGGCAAAGAGTATTGTCCATAGGAAGACTCTCCTGGGTTGAGGTCAACCGTCGCTATCGCGACGGATTTTGTTCGTTTCCCCTAATCCCGGCCTTGAAAGGCCGGGGAAACGAATAACAAAATAAATGCGTTGCGCTATCGACGCCTGACCCTCGTTACCTCACTTCAAAATTATCCAAGTATTGCGCTTCTTGTTATATATTACTAAATAAAAAAACCAAGGAGGACATGCAGCATGGCAACCCAAAAGTACGGGCATCTCATCAAACCTCTTACTATTGCAGCAACAAACTGGGATGAGATGCCGGGTGCACCGGCAATCGGCCCGGGGAATGCGAGCCGGGAAATCCGTCTGAACGGCCGAGACCACCTGGAGGGAATGAATCTTAACTTTTCCTGGGGAGTACATAAGGGGCTTGGGGATTGGCACGCCGGCATGGACCCGCACATTCACCCTTACCCGGAATGCCTCCTGTTTGTGGGACTCGATACGGCAAACATCAACTACCTGGGGGCTGAAATCGACTGCTGTCTTGGCACAGAACAAGAAACCTATACGTTTAACGAGCCCACCGCGATCATTATTCCAGCAGGATTGCCGCATGGCCCAATCATAACCAAGCGGATGTATAGTCCCAGAGGATTCGGTTTCTGGGCAGTCGAGCTTAATTCGGTTTCGGAAATCACTTGGTTTGGGAATGGGAGTTCCGGCAATCCAACACAGGCAACCGGCAAATATGCCCATCTGGTTAAATCGCTGAAATCAAGCATTCTGATCGAGCGGGGAAAATCCAAAGACGGGCAGAAGCCGGGCCCTGGAAACGCCGATCACCTGACCTGGATGTTCGGCAAAGAGCTTGAGGGATTGAATGCAAATATCTTCTGGGGATTCTGCAGCCAGCCCGGCATATGGCGCCGTGGAGCCGGAGCCCATATTCATCCAACGGATGAAGTCCTGGTTTATGTGGGAACGGATCCGAACAATATTGAATATCTTGGGGCGGAAATTGAGATCGATCTGGGGGAAGAACACGAAAGACACATCATTGATAAACCCAGTGTCGTAATCTGCCCGGCAGGGATGCCCCACCTTCCGCAAGTAACAAGATGGGTCGATACGCCCTTTGCGTTTTTCGCTGTTAACCTTTCGGGCGAACGTGAAACGAAATCATTCGATTGAATAACCGGGCATCAGCACGTAGTGTCCTGCCTATGAAGTTCGTTGTATATATCGGCGAGCTATCGGCGGCGCTGGCAAGGCGGGCCGACGATAGAATATCGGGAATATTCAGAGGAGGCCCAACGCCGCCAGCGTCGTCGAGAGCCGCCGAGATATATGACGAACTTCAGAGACAGGACACTAGATGCATCATCTAAAAACTCAGGAGGTAATTTGAAATGGCGACCGGAAAATACGAGCATCTGTTCAAACCTCTAAAAATGGCTGAAATGCCCGGACAGGCCCAGATTTTTAAAAATACTGGGAATGCAGATGTCAATCGCTGGCTCAATGGCCGCGATCATCTGGAGGGGGCGGAACTCAATTTTTCATGGGGATTCTATACAGGACTGGGCGACTGGCATCCCGGCATGGATCCCCACACGCATCCTTATCCTGAATGCCTGGTATTTGTCGGACTGGACCCCGACCGACCTGAATATCTGGGCGCCAAAATTCAATACTGCCTGGGAAAGGAACTGGAAATCCACACCTTCGACAAGCCCTCGGTGGTTATTGCGCCCGCCGGATTTCTGCATTGTCCCTCGGTCACGCTGGATGTAACCAGCCCGATCGGCTACAGCTTTTTCATCATTTCACTGGGAGCCGATCCTACAACCCGGTGGCTGGGAGACGGAATATCTGAGGAACAGATGAAACGCATGCAGCCGGAGCCCGGCAGCGGAATAAAATCCCCCATGAATTCCTCTTTTGGAAAGAAGAGGATTCACATCTCCGAAGAGACCGTAACGCACGGCCATGTTAATGATCGTTTTATAAAGCCCCTGATCCCCAATATGCTGACGTTAACAGAGGGAGACAAAATTCAGTACGGGGAAATGGTCCAGGGCGGGCGGAAGCCGGGGCCGGGAATGACAGAAAGCGCCGTCTGGATGTTTGGCAAAGACCTGGAAGGCATCGATGTTAATTTTTGCTGGGGCATTCAAAAACGGCCAGGTCTATGGTTGCGCGGACCGGGGAAAGGAGCCCATATTCACCCTCATGACGAAGTCCTGCTTTTTGCCGGCACCGACCCGTCGGATATCGACTATCTGGGAGCGGAGATTCAGATTGATATGGGTCCGGAACACGAGAGGCATATCATCGACAAACCTACTGCCGTTGTCTGCCCTGCCGGCCTGCCCCATAACCCGATAGTCACCCGTTGGGTCGATAAACCCTTCGGATTTCTCTTGATGTCATTGGGCGCGAGGCACGAAACCACTTATGTGGATTAAAGAAAAAGAATCCGTGAAGCCCGTGCGCTCCTACATTTCATGCGGTCCCCGGTAGTTTTTGTCGGTGGCCGTGGCAAAATGGAAAATGGGACGGTTCACTTTCTTCATAATCAACGGACAGTGTTTGACACCGCTGGGAACAAAGATGACACAGCTTTTGGTCAATAAATGCGGCTCATCCCCCAGCCAAAACTCGATTTCGCCGCACAGGTCGGTGGGATCATCGGGATTGGAACCGAAAAAAGTCACAACTTCCCCAAAATCATGTGTGTGGCCTTCATCCACAACCACCACTTCTTTTGACTGCGGCCAAAACCACGCGCAGTCGACATAGGGCGCACCGTCGAATACTCCGCCATGAAGGCAATAAATGCGCGTGCCCAGTGAATCCGGCACTCTGTTCAAATCAGTGACTATGTATTTCCCGTATTTCGTTTCAGCCATCCCGTACCTCCAAGCTTTCAGTATGCCGAGAATACGTCAGAACAGGGCTCATTCGCAATAAAACATGGATTCGTTATAAAATAGCAAACATCGAACGACCTTTGATGGAGCATGCATGAAACAAGCTGCGGAAACCCAGAATGAATCCGAGACGGTTCCGACCGTTTCAACGGCAAAAGCTTATTACGTTCTTGTTCTTTTAACGCTCGTCTGGGCGTTTCAATTTGCGAATATTCAAATTGTCAACATTGTGCTCGAACGCATCCGAAACGAATTCCAGCAATCCGATACGGTGATGGGCCTCATAGCGGGCATAGCCGTCGTTCTGTTCGGCTCAATTCTCTCAATGCCCGTGGCGAGATTGGCCGACCGGAAAGGGAGAATATCGATCATCGCCATCGGGGTGACATTCTGGAGCGTGATGACGGCCTTGGGCGGCTTCGCACAATCGATAATTCAGCTGCTGCTGGCCCGAATTGGATATAGTATTGGAGGATCCGTATCTCCCGGTCCCGGCAATTCACTCGCTGCCGATTATTTCCCCAAACAAAAACTTGCGATGGCTATGGCGATACTGTCCACCGCGCCTTGCATCGGCGGCCTGATAGCGGCGTGGATCGGAGGGGTTGTCGGGACCAGTTGGGGATGGCGCGGCGCTTTCGTTGCAGTTGCAATTCCAGGTTTCGTTATCGCCGCGCTGTTGATCTTTACCGTCAAGGAGCCTCTTCGCGGAATACAGGATGGCAAACATGCCGATACCAGGGAATTCGGGATAGGCGAAACGCTTCGGTTTTTTATCGAGAATAAAACCTACTTCTATATTGTGATTGGCTTCACCTTTACCGGTTTCGCCGATCTGTCACTGGCCACATGGTTTGTGCCATACCTGGAACGGGTGCATCACAAGACAATGCTTGAGGCAAGCACCTTTGGAGGAACTCTGAATGCGATCGGAGGAATGGCCGGAGTGCTCCTGGGCGGAGCCGTCATCAGCTATCTGGGCAAGAGAGATGAGAGGTGGAGAATCATCGGCCCGGGAATTAGTTCGCTCCTGGCCGGACCAATCCTGGTGTGCTTCCTGTTCGCTCCTATGCCTTGGGCTTATTTTGCCGCTTTTTGCGCGATGCTTCTCATGGCCTTCCGCATGGGCCCGATGCTCGGACTTGTGCAAAGCGTTGTCAAAGTGCGGATGCGGGCATTTGCGGCGGCTACACTATTTCTTGTAGGCAATCTTATTGGATCCGGTGGAGGGCCGCCTCTTATCGGCAGAATCAACGACTATCTGAAGCCGGCCTATGGTGATCTAGCCATCCGATATTCGTTGCTTTGCGTGCCGATCGCAAGCATGTTGGGCGCTCTATTTTTCATCTGGGCCGGACGGCATGTGAAGGAAGACATCAGGAAAAGCCTGTTGTAACAGGCAACGGGCTTGCGGTCATTGGGGACTGACGACGTTTATTCTTGGAATAATTCAACTTAATTCCTGTTGAGCTCCAGTTTTATGTGCTTAGAATCGTTTTTTGAGGCCTTTATTTGATTCTAATCGATTGCACTAGATGGTTGAGAAATCGAGGCCGGAATGGAATCGTTACAGTCAAAAAATCGGGCAGATTTATTGATGTAAGGCCCTTTTTTGCCGCTCAAAATGCAGCTACTCCATATTATGCAAAGTCTTATCGTCGTCAGTCCCCATTACAGTCATGAGGTAATCGTTGTTGGCGCCGGCCCGGCAGGAATTGCAGCAGCAATCCGCCTGTCACAGCTTGGTATAGCTTGCCTTGTTTTGGAGAAGTCCGAGGGACCGCGTGTAAAGCATTGCGGTGGCGGAGTCTCGCCACGTGCTGTAGCAATATATTCAAAACTTGGATTCCCGGAGGATTACTTCCTGGCGAACGGAAATGCCATAACCAGTGGTTGGATTCATGCTTTCGGTCATAAGATGCTTGGCCACACGATGAACGGGAAACACGGATTCATCGTGGAAAGGCGCCAACTGGACTGGGACTTCCAGCAGCATGCAATTGCGCGGCATTCAGTTCGAATCGAATACGGGGCCGCAGTTTCCGGCATCCGGATCCATCCTGATTATGTGCAAGCTGAAGTGCGAAAGGATGGCCATAATAAATTTTATTCATGCCGGTTCCTGATAGCTGCCGATGGAGCGGCTTCCCTGATCAGGTCCCGCCTTTCGGGTCACAAGATACGGCCGACAGACATGATATTGACAAGCTCAGGCATCGTCGAATCAGACGCGGACTTTGTTCCTTCAATCCGATTTCATGAAGATCATATGCCGGCCTATTCCTGGATTTTTCCCTACACAAATGGGCGCGTGAATGTTGGAATCGGCATTTACGCAAACGTATATCGAAAGGTTCAAAATTGGGCAGATGTGGAGGCCCTCATTGGGCGCATGCAACATCCCGACTACCAGGGCAAACTCTCAAGGTGGATTATAAACACAAATGCGCTGGAAAATCGTGTGTTTGGCCATCGCGTGTTCCTGGCCGGCGATGCGGGCGGTTTTGTCGATGCATTTACAGGCGAAGGAATATCCTTTGCACTTCGCAGCGGCATGGCTGCCGCCGATACCATCGCGCGGGTAAAGCGTTTCGGAGCCATATCTTCAGCTTGTTACCTATTTTCCATGCTTCCCGTAATTGCCCGATTGCTAATCGCGAAAGGGCTTCAGCGCTTTCTGACACAGTTCCCGGCAACGACCCGATTTATTCTGAAATGGTGCCTAAAAATCGGAGTTCTGCGTCGTCTGGTTTACAGGTATTTTTCCAATTCCTAATTCTGGCTCCGAAGTTGACGCGGTGAGACGCCGCATCTACCTTAAGCTTATGCCGTCTTATATATGAACTCATTAGTATCAAGGTCTGCGATCGGATCCCCTACATGAAAACCACAAAGATGAAGCCAGGAAATAGTTCCGCGGACATATTTTGATTTCCCGAAATATGCACCAAATGGACAATTATTTATCATATTATCTATTTTCTAATATGCTATATCCATTTTGTGGGTAGGCAGCACTTAAGTGCCATTGACTTGTTGTCATTTATGATGTCATCATTATTTAAAATCATGCAAATAAGAATTATGACAAACAGAACCGCCAAGGGGTGCGCATTTCTCTGCACTTCCGGCAATAGCATTCACACCAAAGGAGAGGAAAATGAAAAAGATAGTGATCCTATTTGTTGCCTGTTTGGTGATTATGGCTTTGCCTCTTATGGCTGGTGGAAAAGAGAAGAAAAAGGACTGCGACAACAACGTGGTTTTGGGCGAATTTCAATCCGGTGATTTTACAACAAGCTATTGGATGGAAGCCTTCAAGGGCAACCCTGTCGGCGCTCCCGGCAGTGTTTTGTCAGCGGCAGGACAAGGGTTTCACTTCGATGGCGCTACATCGACCGGAGCTCAGGCTTCAGATAATCCGAGCTTCCCAGGTTATAAGACAATCTACACAGGCGGCATGTTGCTTCTGGACGGAGGGGGGCCATGGCTTGATGTGGGTGTCCTGCGGGCGACAAATGTCACGGCAACCAATTACTCAGTCCCACAAATACATCCGCTAGTGGACCCGCTGAAT
>JAHFUH010000100.1 GCA_023265215.1 Acidobacteriota bacterium | reverse complement strand
TGTCTTTCTCCGGTGTATCGGCAAACATGCGTTTGCTTTCATCCCAGTATTTATGTCGAATCGTCCGGATAATTCTAGCAGCCTGCCCGCGGTATAGCTGCGCATAGGCCTCCATTCCCAGCTTGCTTTCCAATTCTGCGGCAGTCTGGAAGGCCAACAATAATTGAAAATCAAGAACAGAAGAGCTTCCATCCTTTCCAATTGGAGCTATCCCTCTCATCCATTCCGGCCGGTCCACAACCCAATCGGTAAAATTCCAATACGGAACCCTCTTAAGTGAACCATCCGGCTGTTGATATTTTTCGAAATATTCCAGGATCTGCCGCGTCCCTGAAATCTTTTCCTTCACAAATTCACTGTCCGGCCTGTACATCCAATAGTCATGCAGCATGCCTATGTACCACAGGGAAAAAGTAGGAATGATCTGGGGTGAAGAAGAAGGGTTCCGGCTCAAAGTGAGACCTTCGGCAATTCGGGAATGATCCATCTGGTTCAAAGCATTACGCACGAGGCGATCGTCCCCGCTATTGTAAAGGCTAACCAAAGCCTGGATGCGAGTATCGCCTATGTATTGAAGCTGCTCGTAGTAGGGGCAGTCCATATAGGTTTCGAGAGCACAGAGACGAGCTGTGCGCCAGCCGATTTCCAATATTTTCCGCAGGTCCTCTTTCTCAGATCTAAAATCGGCATTCAGGCTGAAAGGATAGCCGGTGAAGGTTCCGTAAATATCTTCTATGATGAGCGGGTCCTCTTGGGTTTCCACCGTCAGCAGGATATATCGGTAAGTCCTCCAGTAGAGCGAAGTGAAATTCTGTTGGGATGTTCCATCCGAAATAAGACTATCCTTCCGGCCCAGAAAACTTTTTCCTTTTACCTCGTTACGGTTTCCTTTACCGGCCATTTTGCCGGCGCTGGAAGCCGACGCGTATAAGGCTTCGGCATATTTCAACGATATGGCCGCATCGCGTCCCTGGCTGAATTTCAAAGTCGTATATGCATTTGTCAGGAAGCCATTGTCGAGCAATATGGTTGCTTTCATTTTTTGCGGTATGGTTAAGGTGGTTGCAGTCGCGGGGAATGAGTCGGGAACACTTATTCCCGTCACTTCGCGAGTGCTTTGCAATCGCTGCACGCTCCGTTCCATTTGCGGTATGCCAGATGGAACCAGCATCCATCCGGGAGCATCGCGCAGCCCCTTTGGCGAACCGCCCCTCAGACTTGAGGCATTTTTCCAGGAGGCATCATTGAAGCCCGATTTCTGCCATCCTTTTATGGACTTCCTCATGTCAATGAATTCGCCGGGCCCGGCCACATAGTAGCCGATGATGTCTGACGACGACAGTGGCTGGTAGCCTTCATCCCGGATACATTTCCAGGAACTACCGGTATTCACCATTCCTTCGCCGGCAGTATCGCCTTGCATAATAAATCCTGTACGCCAGGAAATCTGGGCTTCAGGCTTGTACCCCGCCTCATTCCACACTTTAGCTGCGATGATGTTTCGCCCGGCAATTAAATAGGGCGCCAGATCGATTGTTTCGTAATTCCAATAAAACATATCACCGCGTGCAGGTCCGATGGATGCCAGGGTCTCATTCACATATAGCTTATACCGATTATCCGCCGACACATGCACAACGAAAGTCGTAGGAACCGTCTTCAGATCGATACTTTTTCTGAAAAGGTATACCCCATAACCATTGGCCGGCGCATCGGGCAGCGCAATCCATTTGGCAGCCCATTCCTGCGATAAGAGATACGGACTGATTGACTGGGAGATGTGATTTTGAGAAATGATCAGGTTTGTTATCAGAAACGCAGTAATAATCAGGAAGGCCTTCTTTTTCATACTGATCGCTCGTCAAATGGGGATAAGGATGTGCAAACACGCACATTGTAGGCTGAACCGTCTCGCGACCACTATGAAATTCTGAACGTACCCCGATCTGTGTCCCTTCAGACACAGCGTGTGTTCCTAAACACGATGGCCCGTCCGAATGAAATCCGTAACACTTGTTACATCAATAACATAGCCTTTGGCACGCTGTTTGCAACATATCATGCAGACGAGAGAAGGAGGCAGCGATGAGGACAGCCAAAGGAGAATCCAGGACAGCCGCTCTGGCTGCAATAGTGATCATGGCAGCAATATCCGCTCTGGCTGAGGAGAAGAACATGGGTGTCGCGCAGCCCGACGCAAAAGAAGGATCAATCCAGGGCCGACGTATTGTAGTCAGCCTTCAGGATCGCAAACTGGCATTGCTGAAAGGAGACAAGGTAATCAAGATTTGGGATACGGCGGTTGGTGCCGAATCCACACCAAGCCCCAGCGGAGTATATTCGATTGCAATCCTATTAAGCCAACCCACTTATTACCATTCGGGCAAAGTGGTTCCTCCCGGGCCGTCCAATCCTTTGGGAACGCGCTGGCTCGGACTCAGCATCAGAGGCTTCGGGATTCATGGCACCAATGCTCCAGGCTCTATCGGCCGAAAGGCTTCTCACGGCTGTATTCGAATGCAAAATCGCGATGTCGAGGAATTGTTCACGTTGGTGAAAATCGGAGACATCGTTGAGATATACAGCGAAAGCAATTTTCTTTTAGCACAAATCTTCAAATCTGATGACAAAAAGGACTCTTCTCCGGTTCTTAGTGCTTCATCGGTCACGGCTTTCCTCGCCAACAAACAAGTGGATTGAGTTATGTCCAGCAAGGGCAAAAACATGATTTTCCTATCCCGACTGGAAGCCGAAGCACGCAAAGAATCGACGATGAAGAATGCAGAAGCAGCGGCTCAGGCAAAAGTCATCGACAGCAAGGCGGAGCTTGAGCGGCGGAATCTTCTCGCCGAAGCTGAAGTACCAAAACGGAATCCGCTCTTGATCCAGAAGATCATCGCAAAGCGGCTTTCCGACAAGGTGCAGAGCATGATGGTTCCTATGGACGGGAAATTCTTTTTCACAAACGACGTTCTGCGCGGGACTCCGGCGCTCAGCCTCAATAAGCCGGACGCACCCTAACAGTGCAAAGTTACCTTGGTATTGTATTTGAGCCGCGTTGCGGCGATCTGAATTTAGCCCGGCCTTTTAAGGCCGGGAATGGTGGCAATAAAAACAATGCATTGCGGTAGCGACGCCTGACATGAACTCAAGATAATCGCATTTACGGTCAGCCGTCGCTACGGTCGTGAGAATAAATTGCAGTTGAGGCGCGAAGCGCCGGAAGGTAATAGCCCCGAGCGTCAGCTCGGGGTTAAAGCATATTGAGAATGAGGCCCAAAGGGCCGGCACAAGCAACGAAGTGCCGCGCCTTTGGCGCTCATGGTAGCCTCAATAGCATTCCAGGCATTACGGCCGGGCCTATTTACCGTCGGCCCTTCGGGCCTGAAAGCCATTGATCGCATGGGCGCTTCTGATTTTTTCTCAGAAACTAACGCGACGGGTATAATATTTCCCGGCTAATCCCCGGCCTTAAAAGGCCGGGCTAAATTCATGGGCAGCTACGCGGCGATCTAAGGGCCTGCGCAGAAATAAATTCACATTCTGGCGCGAGCGCCGGGCGGGCAGATGCAAGGCGCCGCGACGCAGGCGATGCGGTGCCATCGTCGAGGAGCGGCAACGCCGCAGATGCCCGCCCGCCGCCGCGCCCTTTCAGGCTGCGGCCCGCAGGCCCGCTGGCGTTGTTGCTCGCTCCTTACATGCAACCCGGCATGCTCGTCGCTCGCGCCTAGCCAGCGGGTCTGGGGGCCTGCAGCAGAATGTGAAGTTATTTCTGCGCAGGCCCTAAGTATATGCTTTGGGGCCTCGCCTCGGGCTGGTATAGAACGGGCTTTCGGTCCTTGATCTGAGAATTCGCTTTTAGCAAAAATCCAACAAGCTTCCTCGTTTCAAAGAGACGTTGGCTTTGCTGATGAAGAGGGTTATTATGGCCGCCTGTGACCAATCTCGCACGAGTTACACAAAACAGTATTCTTATATGTGCAGCGTTGCTGTTGCTTGCCTTCCCTCAGCGCATGTTCGCAGCCGATCCCTATACTGAAGCCGCGCGAGAACTGACGGCAAAAATCATGGCAAGCATCGGACCATTGGAAGATATCGGGTTCACATTGAAGTCCACCGCTTCTTTAAGCGAACGAGAAGTTGCAGCTGCACGCCAGGCGATCGAGAGCGCATTGCGCGCTCAAGGCTTACGGCCGGTCGGCGATGTACAATCGACTGTAAAAATAAATGTCACGCTATCCGAAAACTTTCAACAAAATATCTGGATCGCCGAGATTCGACGAGACCAGACGTACAGTGTTGTGATGACAACCCAGCCGCGCTTGCCGGAAGCGCAGTCCAAGGAAGCTGCACTCCGGATGACGCTGCAGGCTAAGCCGATCTACGAACAGAACGATCCAATATTGGATGTGGAGTTGCTGGGAGACCAACTGTTGGTGCTGGATCCGCGGCGTTTATCGCTTTATCGACGCCAGAATGATCATTGGGAACTTGAACGTTCGGCTCCGTTGAAATTCTCGATCCCGTTTTCACGAGACATCCGCGGACGGTTGTTCGACTCGGGCGGCACTATTCAGGTTCACATTCCCGGCTTGTCGTGCAATGGAACCATAAAACCCTCTCTCGATCTGAATTGCGCGCAGGACGATGCTCCCTGGCCTATCGGGCTCGGCAGCATGAATCCGACATTCGTCAAAAATTATTTTGTTCTGGAGAATTTGCCCCCTTTTTTCTCGGCTGCCAGTGTGGAAGACGACGGAACGGATTTATTGGCAATTTCCGGAATCGATGGGCGGACGTACCTATACGATAAAGGCGCGGGCCAAGTTGGGATGCTGAATGGTTTTGGGAGCGATATTACAGCGATTGACGCCGGCTGCGAAACACCACGGCAGATTTTCGCTTCGCTTTTAACCGATCCCCTGGAACACGGTATCCTTCAGGCTTTTCAAATCCTGCACCGGAAAGCGGTCTCAACCAGTTCTACAATTGAATTCCCCGGACCGATCACCGCCTTATGGCCGGTTTCGAGCCAGAATGCGGCGATAGCCGTATCGCGCGACCTAAAAACGGGACGATATGCAGCGTTTTATCTGTCGATTTCTTGCAGCCGCTAGTTTATTAGTCGCATGGCAGGCCAGCCAAATTATGGGGCGTCCTCGCTATGGGGGCGTTCTCCGCGTTGAAATGCATGAGGCCCTCACCAACCTGGATCCTGACGAGTGGCCTGCAAATGGGATGGAATCGGCAAAAGAAAAACTGATCCCTCTGATTTTCGAACGACTGGTGCGGCTGGATGAAAACAATCGCCCGCAACCCGCGTTGGCTATTTCCTGGCAGCATGATTCCAAAAACAAGCGGTGGCGGTTTCGCCTCCGGCTGGATGTTAAGTTTCACGATGGATCGCCCATAACCGCGGATATAGCCGCAACAGCTTTGCGCGCTTCGGCGGCAAATTGGAAACTCAGCACTCAGGGGGATACGCTGGCAATTGACTCCGACACGCCGATGCCGGATTTGCTTTTCGATCTGGCTCAGGCATCGCACTCCATTTATCTGCGAGGATCCGATCAAAAAGTATATGGCACGGGGCCGTTTCAACTAACCGGATGGGATCCGGGAAAGAGGGCAGTCCTTGCCGCGAATGAGCAATACTGGGCCGGCCGGTCTTTTCTCGATGGGCTCTCAATCGTGATGGGAAGGCCCCTCGCAGAACAGATGCTGGATCTTGAACTGGGTAAGGCTGATTTCATCGAAGTCTGGCCCAATGAACTGCGCCGCCTTCCCAAAGAAACAAAAACCTGGTCGTCTTCGGCACACATATTGATCGCCCTGGCTTTCGAACGCGGACGGCCCGCTTCCGAGGATGCCCGGCTGCGGGAAGCGCTGGCCCTTTCAATAGACCGCGCCGCAATGCACAACTGGCTTCTGCAAAAACAGGGGGAGACAACGGCCGCGTTGCTGCCGCAAAAATTAAGCGGCTATGCCTTTCTTTTTTCGGCAAAGGCTGATTTAAAAAAGTCTCGACAGCTGGTTTCAAAGCCGGGACAACCGGCTTCGCTCAATCTGGCCTATGACGGATTCGATCCGTTTAGCCGCAGCGTGGCGGACAGGATAGTAGTCAATGCACGCGAGGCGGGGATTGCTGTCAACGTATCCAGTCGGCCGCTCAATTCCGATATTCGGCTCCTCCGCCTTCCTATCCGAACTCCAATTCCTGAATCGGCACTTGCGAGTCTACTCGCGTCTTTGCGCCTGACGGATGACGCGCCGATACCCGACACCTCATCCATAGAAGCCGCGTATGCCGCGGAATATGCAGCGCTATCCAGTTATCGGGTAATTCCGTTATTTCACATCCCTGAAATCTTTGGATCAAGCCCGCGATTGAAGACGTGGATGACGACGGGCATTGACCAGTTCGGCGACTGGCGTTTCGATGATATGTGGCTCGACATGGAGAAACCGTGAGTTTTCGTACCCGCCTGCTGGTAATGATTTTGCTGGCTGTGTCCATCACGGCTGGACTGGTGACATGGATAGCGGTCGTCCGAATGCGCATAGCGTACGAAGCCCTGGACAACCAGCGCACCGCTGCATCCGTTGCGCAGTTCCGCCAGGAGTTCCAGCGCCGAGGCGAAGACGTGGTTCGGCGGGTCGAGGGAATTGCAAAAGCCGAGTCCATAATGCGCCTGGCCATAACATCGAACCGCCCCGATGCTGATCTGTCCCAGTACGTAGATGAGGCCGGCAGCCTGGCTGCCATCAATAGTCTTGATTTCCTTGAGTTGATTGACGCCGATGGAGCCATTATATCTTCCGCACAGTGGCCCGCGCGCTTCGGATACAAAGCCGAATGGATAATTTCGCCTGTCGATTGGAACAATGAAAGATATTTTCTGAAAAGCGAGGAGTTGAAGGATGGGATCGTTCTTGCACTGGCAGCAGTTAGAGCCGTAAATGCAGGAGATAGAACATTGTATATCGCAGGCGGTTGCCGTTTGGGAAAGGAGTTTCTCTCATCCCTGGTGCTTCAACCGGGCATTCGCGTCCTTTTGTATCCCAACCTCACGCAGCAATTTTCCCCGCAGGCATTTATTGCGGATTCCGAGCTTCCGGAACCGGAGAAATTAAAGCCTTTGGCTGAGCAGGTCATGGCTGCCGCCAATGAAGCGTCGCAGACGATATCCTGGCCGGATGGGCCTGAAACATTTCACGCTATTCCTCTGCCGGGTCGCGGGAAGAATCTTTTAGGCATGTTTCTAGTGGGAAGCTCGCGCCGGGAGCTCGTGAAAATCATCAGCAATATTCGTTTCATCGGCATCGCAGCTGCGGCGATTGGAATCCTGTTCGGCGTTGTCCTGAGTTATTGGGTTTCCCGCCAGGTGACAATGCCGGTGAGAGAGCTCGTGCAAGGTGCCCGCAGAGTGGCGCTGGGCGAGTGGAGCGCCACTGTACGGGCATCTTCAAAAGACGAACTCGGAGAATTGGCCGGCGCTTTCAATACTATGACCCGTCAGTTGATAGACCAACGCGACCGGCTGGTGCAGGCGGAGAGAGTTGCAGCCTGGCGCGAATTGGCTCGTCGACTGGCGCACGAATTAAAGAATCCGCTCTTCCCGCTGCAGATCACTATTGAAAACCTCCAGCGCGCCAAGAATCAGGCGCCGGAGCAATTCGAAGAGGTGTTTCGCGAAAGCACGGAAGCACTCCTAACACAATTGGCAAATCTTAAAACAATTGTCGGGCGCTTCAGTGATTTTGCAAAAATGCCGCAGCCTCAACTTGAAAGTGTCGATTTGAACGAATTGATTCGAACCACGGTTCGACTGTTCGATGCACAATTCCGCATACAGGGACGTCCCGTGATCCAGGCAGTCCTGAATCTGGATGCCGGCATTGACCGCATTCAGGCCGATCCGGAACAATTGCGCCGCGCACTCCAGAATTTATTGTTGAATGCTATTGATGCAATGCCTCAGGGAGGCTCGCTGACCCTGTGCACCCAAAAAGAGCCCGGAACAACTCGGCTTGAAATATCAGATACGGGCCAGGGCTTGACCAGCGAGGAATGCAGCAGGCTATTCACACCTTATTACACGACAAAACAGCATGGCACAGGGCTTGGGCTTGCAATTGTGCAATCCGTTATCAGCGACCACGGGGCGAGAATTTCTGTTGAAAGCGAGCCGGGGTTTGGCACAACGTTTCGAATTATCTTTTCAAGCTGATGGCTGAGGTAAAAAGATGAGTCATTTGTTGATCGTGGATGATGACACGGGAACGCTGGCTTCCCTTTCGCGGGCATTCCGCCTGGCAGGTTATGAAGCCACGGTCTGCGACAGCGCTGATCGAGCCTTGGAGATTGCAAAGACGCAACGGTTCGACATGATTTTGTCCGATGTTGTAATGCCCGGGAAAGACGGGCTATCGCTGCTCGCCGATTTGAAAAACGCGGGCGTTGCCGTTCCCATCGTTATGATCTCCGGTCAGGCCAACGTAGAAATGGCTGTCCGCGCTACTCGACTGGGTGCATTAGATTTCCTGGAAAAGCCACTTTCGACGGAAAAATTGCTTCTTACTGTCGAGAATGCTTTGAAACTGACGCGGCTCGAGGAGGAAAATCAACAACTTCGCCAGCGGATCGGGAAACACGAAATTGTCTGGAAGAGCGAGGGAATGCAGCGCGTCATGTCGCAGATTGAACGGGTGGGACCAAGCACGTCCAGGGTCTATATCCATGGAGAAACAGGCACGGGAAAAGAGCTTGTCGCACGGGCTTTGCATGAGCACAGCCCAAGAAACAAAGCGCCATTTATTACGGTGAATTGCGCAGCCGTGCCGCCGGATCTGATCGAGTCGGAACTCTTTGGACACGAGAAAGGATCATTTACCGGAGCGAATGCCCGGTATGTGGGCAAGTTCGAGCAGGCGCACAACGGCACTCTTTTCCTGGATGAAATCGGCGATATGCCGCTGGGCATGCAGGCAAAACTACTGCGCGTACTCGAAGAAGGAGAGATCGAACGAATCGGCGCCGATCGTTCCACGGCTGTGGACGTAAGGGTGCTAACCGCAACCCATCGAGACATCGAGGATCTGGTCCGGAAAGGACAATTCCGCCAAGATCTTTTTCACCGCATTTATGTATTTCCGCTGACACTTCCACCACTACGGAATCGAATGGAGGATATTCCTGTCCTGGTCGGGCATTTTTTAAGACAGATTGCTCTGCAAAATTCGTGGAAGCCGAAAGCGTTCACGCCTGACGCAATTGAAGAACTCAAACGCTATTCATGGCCGGGGAATATCCGAGAACTGCGCAATGTGGTTGAACGCCTGTTGCTGCTGGCCGATGCCGAAGTCGATCAGAGAGCAGTAAAAACAGCATTGCCGTCATCCTCAAAGGGATCTTCAGCAGGTTTCTCAGCCGGAGGAAACCTGGCCGAAAAAATTGAGGCGTTCGAGCGCGAGGTAATCCGGACGGAATTGGAATTGCACGGTTATCGTATGAGCGAAACCGCAAGGATGCTTGGATTGGAGCGCAGCCATCTTTATAAAAAGTGTCAACACCTCGGAATAGACCTGCGCGCGCATCGATCCGATTAGCGAAACCTACTTCCATTTAAACTGATGCGGTTCAGGAGGCGGTCCGGATGGACCGGAACCGCATTCTTCATATTCATCTTCTCTTAAACAGTAGCGCTCGAAAATATGTACTCCGATTTTAATTTTAGAGTGCAGGGAGCATATAATTAATTCTGATGCGAATGCAGACGAAAGAGAGCCCGAAACAAGATCTGAGGAATACGCGTACGCTTCTGCTCAACAGGGGCAGTTCTGAGGAAATGCGGCAGGAATTGCTCGCGTATTTCCACGCCACTTTTGACGTCGATGAGGCGCTGTTCAAACCGTTTGTTTCTCACGATGCATTCTATACTCGAGCGGAAGCACTGCGCCATCCTCTGATTTTTTATCTCGGACATACAGCTGTTTTTTTCATCAACAAACTCATTGCGGCCTCGATCCTGAGCGAGCGCATCAACCCAAGATATGAGTCGCTCTTTGCCATCGGGGTGGACGAAATGTCGTGGGACGACCTCAACGATGCGCATTACGACTGGCCCACGGTTGAACAGGTGATGGAATACCGCGCGAGAGTGCGCGAAACAGTCGATCGCGTTATACGAACACTTCCCATCAAAATGCCGATTTCCTGGGACAACCCGGCGTGGGCGCTCATGATGGGGATTGAGCATGAGAGGATTCACCTGGAAACTTCGTCTGTGATCATCCGGCAATTGCCCATAGAATTCCTCTCTCCGAATCCTCTCTGGCCTAGATGCGCTGTAACCGGAACGGCTCCCCAGAACACTCTTGTTCCCATTTGCGCCGGAACTGTCACGATGGGCAAATCCAAATCGCATCCGCTGTACGGGTGGGACAATGAGTACGGCGCTTTCTTTGCAGAGATTCCGGAGTTCTGCGCAGCCAAGTATCTGGTCTCGAACAAGGAGTATGGCGAATTTGTTTTAGAGGAAGGTTATAACCAGAGGGATTGGTGGACGGAAGAGGGCTGGAAATGGAAAACATACAGGCAGGCACAGCATCCACTATTCTGGTTCAGACAAGGCAATGACTTCCGCTTCCGCACCATGCTCGAAATCATTGATATGCCGTGGGACTGGCCGGTTGAGGTAAATTACCTCGAAGCAAAGGCATTCTGTAATTGGAAACGCTCCGGAACGGGCGAGCCGATAAGGCTGCCCACAGAAGAGGAATGGCGCCGGATTCGGGACATCTCTGAAATCCCTGATCAGCCTTACTGGGAAAAAGCACCGGGCAATATTAATCTTGAGCACTATGCTTCCTCCTGCCCTGTCACTTTATTCCGGTTTGGTGATCTTTATGATGTGATCGGCAACGTGTGGCAGTGGACTGAAACTCCCATTTATGGCTTCAATGGATTTGAGGTCCACCCCTACTATGATGATTTTTCCACTCCTACGTTTGATGGCCAACACAACCTGATAAAAGGCGGATCATGGATTTCGACCGGAAATGAAGCGACGCTGGATTCCCGATATGCTTTTCGAAGGCACTTCTTCCAGCATGCCGGTTTCCGCTATGTCCAAACCGAGAAACCCGTGCCGAATTACAGCAATGTATATGAAACCGACACGCTCGTTTCTCAATACGCCGAATTCCATTATGGAAAAGAATATTTCGAGGTCGAAAACTTTCCCGCCCGATGCGCCCGCATCGCGCTTGAATTAATGCGGGGAAAACCCAAGGAGCGAGCGCTGGATCTCGGGTGCGCCGTCGGGCGCGCTACATTCGAACTGGCGCGAGAATTCGCTCATGTGATCGGGCTGGATTATTCCGCGCGCTTTATTAGGATGGCAATCGACCTCAAAGAGAAAGGGCTCATCCGCTATGTGCTCCCCGAGGAAGGGGAGATCGTCTCTTACCACGAAAAGCGCCTATCGGATCTTGGGTTAGATGGAACAGAATCCAGAGTTGAATTCTTCCAGGCTGATGCCTGCAATTTGAAACCCCTTTACGCCGGCTATAATCTCGTGCTCGCGTGCAATCTGATTGACAGGCTGTACGACCCGCTTGTTTTCTTGGAGACGATCCATGAACGTATGGAGGGGGGTGGACTGCTGCTTGTTACTTCGCCCTATACCTGGCTTGAAAAGTTCACCAAGCGTGACAAATGGCTCGGAGGTTTCCGCAAGGACGGCGAGAACATGACGACGCTCCAGGCGCTGAACCAAATCCTCTCCGCTCATTTTTCAAGTGTAGCCCAGCCACAGGATATTCCTTTCGTCATAAGAGAGACGGGCCGTAAATTTCAGCATACACTGGCTCAGATGACCGTGTGGGAACGGAAAGGGTAATTCGCCTTCCCGCTTCCCATTAGTGAACAATATCTAAAATGCGGTTAACGTAAATCTGGATTCGTTCCAGAGCCGACGAATTATCGGGCTCAAATTGGAGGCCTATATGAATTCTCTTCTCGTCTTGAGCCAGATTTTTTATAGTGCCGCGAATGGCACTATCCCGCTCGATGCCGAGCATTTCGCATGATAATTCCAATGCACCGTCAATTTTGAATGCAGCATCAATTTGGGCTGTGTTGGGGATGGTAACTCTGCAACCACTGGCACTTAAGTCCGTGATGATACCGTTGTATTCCACTTTGTCTTTTTCAAGGATCACCGCCGGGATGGAACAGTCCATACGAAGATCTTTCCTTAATTCATGCCTTTGCATTGTCTCAGGGCAGGAAATAAAGAAAAGCGGTGCTGGAGACTGGACAGACATTAGAATCGTTGACATAAAGACATAGATCGTTCCGTCATACAAAAAAATCGCCTTAATGGAATTACCGGACATCAGTGACGGCTCTAGCCCTGGAGTTCTGGGAATCCTGATGATCAAGTACTTCCCCCGCTCCATGCCGACGAGCGAACT
>JAHFUH010000549.1 GCA_023265215.1 Acidobacteriota bacterium | reverse complement strand
ATCGCCTTTTTCGGATACCTGCAAAGCTCCCAGCACCGTGATATCGATGTGCCCGCCCCGGATCATGGCGAATGAATCCGCATGATGGAAAAAGCACATGCCGGGCAGGGGAGTAAAAGGTAATCCGTTGGCGCCCAGGTAATAGGGTTTTTCTTCTTCCGGGTTGCTGGGGACTCCTCCAAAACCCAGGGCTCCATTCTCGGCATGAAAGATCACCGTCCGGCCCTCGGGCACAAAATTAGCCGCAAGAACTGGAATCCCGGCGCCCAGATTAACAACTGCTCCGTCAGGCAATTCCTTCGCCACGCGCAATGCGATTGTCTGTCTGTCGAGTCGCTCTTTCATTTCTCCTCCCCAGGCACTGCCACAATGCGGTCAATAAATATCCCGGGCGTGACGACGCTCTCGGGATCCAGTTCTCCCGCTTCCACGATCCGTTCGACTTCGGCCACAACCACTTTCGCCGCCGTGGCCATGATTGCATTGAACGATCTCATGATTCCACGATAGATCAGGTTCCCCATTGTGTCAGCGCAGTAGGCCTTGATCAGGGCGAAATCCGCGCGCAACGGAAATTCCAGAAGCATTTCCTTGCCATCGATAATCCGCTTTTCTTTGCCCTGCTCGATGAGCGTTCCAACGCCGGTCGGTGTGTAGAATGCACCCAGACCGGCGCCGGCCGCCCGTATTCTTTCAACCAGCGTCCCTTGCGGAACGTACTCCAACTCCACTTCTCCAGCCAGATATTGCTTTTCAAAGGCGCAGGGTTTGGACATGACCAGAGATGCGGGAACGCTGCAGACAGCTTTCTTTACCTGCCTGTTTTCAATGAGGATCTCCTCATCGGTAAAGGAAACTCCGCCAAGGGAACCGATCCCCAGTCTGCCGGATACTCCGGCTCCGTTCATAATCAGGGTAAGCTTCCTTGCTCCCTGGTTCTTCAGGGCCGCAATGAGATTTTGAGGTTTATCCGCGGCATGCCCAAATCCTCCCACCATGATTGTGGCGCCGTCCGGTATATCCGCCACTGCCTCGCTACAGGTAGCAAAAACCTTATTTTTCATCGAATGATTCCTCGCGTGCCTATCTTACAACTGATTAACAATTTTTTGGAGATTTACAGTCTTCGAGCCTTGGAGTTACTCCAAAAACTCGAATTGTATTGACATCCCATAAACCCAAACTATATCTAAATACCAGCTGAAATATTTTCTTTTTCAAGAACGACGCTTCATCCGAGGAATAGCAATGCCAATTGCAATTGTAGGAATGCTGGATGAGAGGGAAGAAGCCCTGAGCCTCATCAAGAGTCGGATTGAACAAAGGGGCCACAAAACGATGCTGATGGATATCAGCATCGGGACTGGAGCAATCGTTCCTTCGCTCAAGCCGGATGTCGGTTGCGGCGAACTGGCGGCATTGGGAGACGGTCCCGCTGCCGGAGTGGCTGGAATGCTCATGGACCAGAGGGATAAAGCCATTTCAATAATGGCAAAAGGCCTGACGAAGAAACTCTCAGCTCTTCAGGCAGCCGGGGAACTGCAAGGCATTATCGCCATTTCCGGAATGACCGGCGCCCTGATTGCACTGCCCGCCATGAAGGCGGCGCTCTTCGGTTTGCCAAAGCTGCTGATATCCAGCGCTGTTGCCATGCCAATCCATGCGGAACAGTTTGCCAAATATTTCGCGCTCAAAGATATCACCGTAATGCACGCGGTAGTGGATACGGTGGGCATGAACTCCCTGGTCCAAAAAATTGCTATAAACGGCGCCAATGCCATTTCCGGGATGGTGGAGGGAAGCGAAGTTTTCGCAGACCAAAAGCCTTCCATCGCAATCACGGAATTCGGTTTCTGCGAAAAGGGAGCCCATTACATAAGGGAACTCCTGCAGGAGGAATTTGAAATAGTGTCGTTCCATGCACAGGGATTGGGCGACATGGCGGCAATGGAGATCGTTCCCCAGGGGCTTTTCAAGGCTTTCATCGACCTCGTGCCCGGCGCATTCAGCGAATATCTTTTGGGGGGGAATAGAGGCACTTCAGGGCCGGATCGCCTGGATATCGCCTCCAAACTGCCGATCCCCTATATCTTTTGTCCGGGCGCATTCGACATGATCAGCTGCGGCCCGATTGAAAGGAAAGACCGCAGTGATGCGCTCTGGCAATCCAGGAAACTTGCGGAGAGAAAGCTATACATACAGGAACACCCAAGAGTTCAGGCGAGAATGAGTGCGGAAGAGATGGAGTATGTTGCATCAGCAGCTGCGGAAAGACTGAATCGCTACGATCGCAAGGCAAGAGTGAAAGTAATGATGCCGACAAAGGGCTTCTCGTCGCTGAGTGTTGAAGGCGCGCCATTGTGCGACCCTGAGTCGGATCGGGTGTTTGCGGCTGTGCTGAAAAAGCGACTCGATCCGGAGATAGAAATCATTGAAATTAGTTCGGATATTAACAGCAGGGAGTTTGCAAAGGCCGTGGTCGATAAGTTGATTCAAACCCTAAGGGCGGATAAATAATTTTCGGGGGTCGGGGTCGGTATCGGTATCGGGGTCGAAGCATTTAAAATCCGATACCGATACCGACCCCGATGGGTCTTGGTCACCGAGAAATATGAAAAAGATTGAGTTTGTGGATCAGACCATTCGGGATGCCCAGCAGAGCCTCTGGGGATTAATGATGAGAACCGATCACATAGTCCCGATTGCTGAAAAAATGAACAGGGTCGGATACCGGGCTGTTGCGACGGTGGGCTCCCAGGCATTTACATTGCAGGTTCGCAATCATAACGAAGATCCCTGGGAGCGGATCCGGATCCTTTCAAGGCTGATGCCGGACACATATCTGCGCGGCTCTTACCAGACGGCAAGCCTCTCCTCCTTCGACCTCAGCACGCCGCGCAATATTATATCCCTCTGGATAAAGCGCTCGGTTGCCAACGGGATCAGAAGCTTCTGGATCTGCGACTACCAGGAGAATGTGGAGAGATTCCGGTACTTCGCACAAATAGCGAAGGCTGAGGGGGCTGAAGTAGTCACGGCGTTGATGTACACCTCCAGCCCCGCCCACACCAGGGAGCATTGGGCACAGAAGGTGCAGAAGATAGTCGCAACGAAAGAATGTGTCGATCGAATCATGATCGAGGATGCATCCGGGATCCTGACGCCGGAGCGCACCCGCGAACTGATCTCCACCGTTCAGCAGAATTGCGAAGGCATACCCATCGAGTTCCATGCCCACTGCAATTCCGGGCTGGCGCCTCTTTGCTATCTGGAAGCGATACAATCGGGTGTGACAACCGTCCATACCGCGGTGGCGCCTTTAGCCAACGGCACTTCTCTTCCGGCGACCGAAACCATTTTAAAAAACATCCGCCGTCTCGGATACGAATCGGATCTGAACGAAG
Organism: Acidobacteriota bacterium; assembly: GCA_023265215.1. Lineage (GTDB taxonomy): Bacteria > Acidobacteriota > UBA6911 > UBA6911 > UBA6911 > UBA6911. Next base: position 651 of record JAHFUH010000549.1, on the reverse strand, counting down.
ACGCGCTGGCGGCGGTCTCGGCGCATTTCAAGGCAATTGCCGAGCAGGAAGGATTCCCGATCGGAACTCCAAGGGAATACGACCTCTTTCATTTCGAGCATCAGGTGCCGGGCGGCATGAGGACAAATCTGTCAAGGCAGCTTCGTGAATTGGGGATGGAGCATCGTTTGGACGAGATCCTCAATGAAGTCATTGAGGTCCGCAGGGAGTTCGGATATCCCGTAATGGCAACGCCCTATTCCCAAATTGTGGGAGTGCAGGCGTTTGAGAATGTGGTTTCAGGGGATCGATACAAGAAAATCCCGGACGAGACCATTAAGTATGTTCTTGAATACTACGGACCGCCGGTTGTTCCCGTGGATCCCAACGTTATGGACAAAGTAATGAACCTGCCGAGGACAAAAGAATTTCTCAATTGGAAGCCGGAAGGATTTTTTAAATCTGTTGAAGAACTGCGTCAGGAAATCGGACCGGAGCTTTCCGACGAAGACCTTTTGCTCAAAATCCTGATTCCAGGGAAGCCGGTTAAGAATACGGCGCCCAGAAAACCGGTTCGTGTGCCCACCGCGGCGCCTGCAGCGCCCGGCCCGGATTTTCCCGCGGAGTTCAGCGTGGATGTGGACGGCGACGTGTTTACCGTCAAGATCTCGC
>JAHFUH010000548.1 GCA_023265215.1 Acidobacteriota bacterium | reverse complement strand
CGCCGCGCCCCGAAGGGCGGCCGACTCGCAGAATTGCAAGATCCTTTTGCAATTTAATGCCTATGGTCAAGCCTGAGAGTCGGCCGCAGAATGTGAAGTTATTATTGCGCGAGCCCTAAGCATGATCGCAGACTATTTTATATAGCGAAAAGCGATAAAAAAATACAAGGCGGCGAAATCAAGAAGGTGGGACATCTAACACTGCATAAATTGACCAAGCTTGAATGCATCTTAAAGTCATTCAAGCTACAACGCACAGGATAGCCGAAGAGAACGCAGGCAAAACCATACTGGGCTGGTGGAGGTGGCGGGAATCGAACCCGCGTCCGAAGGACTTCAGCTGACAGAGCCTACATGTTTATCCGATCCGTCTAGATTTCGCAGGCGCTGCGTTCGAATCGGCAGGGGCGCCTCACCTGCTAGCCCCTTTGGTTTCGGCCGCAATCCCAGGGCTCGGATCACAGCCTATCCTGCTATGTGACGCCTCGGCCCGCCCCCACAGGCAGGAGCGGCGAGACGTGGCCGCCTTAAGCGGCCAGAGCTAACTGATTGTCAGCAATTATGTTTATTTCCACGATTTTTGCGAGTCGCGGACAACTCGACATGCCTCTGTAGCCTCTTGACCCCCGTCGAATCCAGTTCACCCCCTTGGCAAAATGAATTACTATTATACCCCATTTATAATAAAAACGGGTGTAAGATTTGCCGAGGCAAAAGGATTCTCCGTTTAGCGCAGAAAGGGAAGCGGGGAATGGGAAACCCTAACAAAAGGACAGTACTGAATGGATCCAAATAAACTTGAACAGACTTTGGTGCTTATCAAACCGGATGCGCTCAAAAATTCATTGACCGGCTACATGCTTTCGCAGTTGTCCGAATTTCATACAGGACTGCATTTTTCCGGAACCAAAATTGTGAAGGTCAGCAGGATGCTGGCTGAAGAACATTACGCCGAACATCGAGGCAAAGTGTTTTTCGAATCGCTCCTCGATTACATCATGGGCATTCTCCACTACCCGGATGACATGTGGAGACGGCGCGTGATTGCAATCGCCTACCAGGGTCCGGATGCAATTCAAAAGATACGGGACATTGCAGGCCCGACAAATCCCCACGCCGCCAGAGAGAAGAAACCCGGGTGCATTCGTGCGCTTGGGACTCTCGTTCCTCTAACGGATGCCGCCGGTAAGATCATTGGCGAACGGATGGATAACCTGATACACGCCTCTGCAAACAATCAAGACGCGGAAAAGGAAATCAAGCTTTGGTTCCGGCCCAACGATATGCCGCCGCTGATGCATACCTATGCAACCGAGGCGAGCGACAGCTTTTATTATTTCAAAGAAAACAAGCTTCTCTCAAATTACGAGCCCGGTTCGATCTGCTTGTTTGCTCCCGGTGATATTGCCTGGGAATCGGATCTGGATATTTTGCGCCAACTGCAGCAGGGGAAGCCGGCTGCAGGATCTTTGGAATCGGTTGCTGCCAAGTATCTTATTAATACATAGCTGCGGATGAACGTGGACGCATATGAAAGGATTGGCTGGATCGAGAGTCTTGGTCACGGGCGCCGGCGGGTTCATCGGCAGCCATTTGTGCGAACAATGCTTAGCCGAAGGAGCGGAGGTGCGGGCGTTTGTTCATTACAACTCGAGAAGCGATTGGGGTATGTTGGAGTCCGTCGGAATCAAGCGTCTGAAAAACATTGAAATTATTGCCGGGGATCTCCGCGATTTCCAAGCTGTCAGAAAAGCAGTTAATGGATGCCAGAAAGTTTTTCATCTGGGAGCGTTAATAGGAATTCCCTATTCCTACCGGAATCCTGCGGATGTGATCGAGACAAACGTCATGGGAACGCTTCACGTATTGCAGGCAAGTCTTGAATCCGGCGTTGAAAGGCTGGTCCAGACCTCCACCAGCGAGGTTTACGGCACTGCGAAATATGCTCCCATGGATGAAAGTCATCCGCTGAACCCGCAATCCCCTTACGCTGCTTCGAAAGTCGGGAGTGACAAATTGGCAGAGAGTTTTTATCATACTTATGGATTTCCTGCAGTAATTGTGCGTCCATTCAACACCTATGGGCCAAGGCAATCGCCGCGGGCAATCATTCCGGCTATCATTATTCAGGCGCTGCAGTCACGCCGGATACGGCTGGGAAGCCTTACGCCCAAAAGGGATTTAACTTTCGTAAAGGATACAGTTCGAGGATTTCTCGCCGCTTCAATGACTCTTAAGATTGAAGGGGAAACCATTCAACTGGGTTCGGAGCGCGAAGTCTCGATCCAAGAGCTTGTTGACTATATTGGTGAGCTTTTAATGAAGAAGCTGGAAGTTGTGCTGGATGCCGGACGTCGCCGACCGAAAACAAGCGAGGTCGAAAGGCTTTTTGCATCCAACCAAAAAGCAAAGGAGATTCTGGGTTGGCGGCCAGAAGTGCCTTTGATGTCGGGTTTGGAGAAGACAATACAGTGGTTTCGAGGACGCCCGGATCTTTATAAAGCCGGCGTTTATCATGTATGACCATAACCAAGGACACCAGAGTCGTTGTTGTTCTGCCTGCTTATAATGCGGCTCAAACGCTGGAAAAGACCTACGCTGACCTCCCGAAGGAAAGCGTTTCCAAGATAATTCTGGTCGACGATGTCAGCCAGGATCAGACCGTCGAAATTGCGCACGCTCTTGGACTTTCAGTCATTATCCACATTCAAAACCGCGGCTATGGTGGAAACCAGAAAACCTGCTATATTGAAGCACTGAAAGAAGGGGCGGATGTCGTGGTAATGCTTCATCCCGACCACCAGTACGATTCCAAGCTCGTGCCGGAACTTGTAGCCCCAATTATTGCCGGGGAAGCGGATATGGTCATGGGATCGCGCATTTTGAATGGACGGGCACTTGCGGGAGGCATGCCGATTTGGAAGTATGCGGCGAATAGAATCCTAACGTTTGTGGAGAATCTGATTTTCAAAACGAATCTCACCGATTGTCACAGCGGATTCCGGGCATACAGCCGCAAGTTTTTAACAACCGTGCCATTTTTATTAAACTCGGATGATTTTGTTTTTGATTCGCAAATGATTGCGCAAGCCGCGCATTGCGGTTTCCAGATTGGCGAAATTCCTGTCCAGGCACGGTATTTTCCGGAAGCTTCGAGCGTTAATTTTAAGGTGAGCACGATTTATGGATTGAAAACTGTCGGGGTCATGCTTCGGTTCTTACTGCAGAGGTTTGGTTGGGCCCAGGCTGGCTATTTAAACAGCAGGCTCCCGGACGTTGTAAGCAAGTATCACCATGAGACGATATTCCGACAGTAATAGTTAGCAGCAAAAGAAATATAAATGCGTATTTCTGGTTGCACATAGGAAAAGTGCATGCTAGACTAAAAACTTTGCCAATGCTGGCGTAGCTCAGCTGGTAGAGCAGCTGATTTGTAATCAGCGGGTCGGGGGTTCAAATCCTCTCGCCAGCTCCAGTATCAAGAGCGCAAAAGTTATTTAGATGTTGATGTTTAGGATTGGCGTATTCTGAGTCGGGCCGGCTCACCTGAGAGTATTACAGAACAGCCCCCATGCCTTGAAGAGTTTTGGAGAGGTGGTCGAGCGGTTAATGGCACTGGGCTGTAAACCCAGCGTCCTTCGGGACTACGGAGGTTCGAATCCTCCCCTCTCCACCATGAATTCAGAGAGCGGGAGTAACTCAGTGGTAGAGTCATAGCCTTCCAAGCTATTGGTCGCGGGTTCGAGTCCCGTCTCCCGCTCCAATCCTAGCCCACGTAGCTCAGCCGGCAGAGCGCGTCCTTGGTAAGGACGAGGTCACCAGTTCGACCCTGGTCGTGGGCTCCATCGAATAAACGGCGCCAACGGATTTATCGGGTTCCAAGACGGAATTATTTATTTTAATATATTAAGGTTAAGGCCCGGCACTTAAGCCAGGAGAGCAAGTATGGCAAAGGAGAAATTTGATCGCAGCAAGCCGCATGTAAACATCGGAACGATTGGACATATCGATCACGGGAAGACAACGTTGACGTCGGCAATCACGATGGTGCTGCACAAGCG
>JAHFUH010000547.1 GCA_023265215.1 Acidobacteriota bacterium | reverse complement strand
CTTGATTGAAAATCGAAAATATATGGTGGACGAGGCTGAATTATCGCAGCAATGGAACGAAAGCTGGCTGCAAAGAATGGAACGGCTTGGGGGCATGGATGAAAAGGGCGATAGCGAGGTTTATAGATGCGGCTGGCTTTATAAGAATATTACGATGGATGCCCTTGGCCGAATATTGCCCTGCTGTGTGGCGCCGGGCAATGCCAGGCGGCTTGTGTACGGAAATATCAACGACGAGTGTGATTGGTTTAACCTGCCGGATATGCAGCTTTCGCGGCGGCGGAGATCCGGGCGCGCTGCCGATTTGATTGATGAAACTAACCAACCTCCCTATTGCATGGAATGCCCTCTATCAATTGAACCTCCGCACGACCTCTGGCGTATCAAACAGGACCTGCCTAATATTGATAACCGAGGAATACTAAATCAGGATAGCATCAAAACACTAACCGACTGGCAATTATAGTGAGGATGTTGATAGTCAGGCGCTGATGAGCTCTTGTTGACCTCATTATGCAAGGGTAATTACTGGGGCCCCTGTTTTTCGCGCGGCGATTTCCTCCTGCATCTGCAGAACCTGCTTCTCTTCTATCCTGTATCCGAAATAGAAAATGGCGGCTGCGATTGCGTAACCGGCCGCGGTCATGAAGGTCATGATGGAGCCAATCCCGTCGGCCACTGCCAGGGATGGGGCGGCATTTGCTACAAAGCCTATCGTCATCAAGCCCGCTGTCACGATCGCGCTTCTCAACAATACGCCGATTTTAATCGGGAGGTTCATCAGGGCCATTGTGAACGCCCTGATATTGCTGCCCGTCTTCCACTCTCCATAAACTGCCGTGTCTGAAAACAGTGCCGTATTCATGGAGGAGGCGACGGAAGCCAGCAATATGGAAACGCAGAATATAAGTGTGAAGCCCCAGGGCGTTTCCTGCAGGAGTTTGGCGGAAGCGAATCCGACGGCGGCCAATCCAAGAAACATCCAGTAGGACCGCCGCTTCCCGATCCTGACCCCGATCCAGCTCGCGGCAAATGTGCCCGTCAAACGAGCTATGCTGATGGCCAGTATAAAAACGGACAGGAACGCGGGATTGCGTGTCACATATGTGAAAAAATAAATTGCCAGGGTGGTAATAATGAAAAAGCTGGTGTAGCCGAATATTGAAGCAAGGATCAAATACAGAAGCGGAGGATTCTTAAAGACCAGGCCGACAATATCCACCACAGATTGCCCGGACTTATTTGTGGTCCCCGGGTTTTCGTCGTAGGGGTCCTGGCCGGTTGTCATTTTATAAATAAACCAGTATCCCATCATCATCAGGAGCGCAAAAGCCGCTACCGTAGCCGTGTATCCAAGGACCCTGTTTGTGCGAGTGCTGAAAAACTGGATCATCGGCATGGCAGTCGCGGAGAAAATCAGGCCTGCCGCGGCCATTCCCTGCGCCCTGCTGGCGGACAGAATGGTTCTTTCATCGGATGACCGGCCAAGCTTGCCAACCATTGCTCCGCCGGCCGATACCACCACATTGAACAATAGATGGCTTGCGATAAAACCAATGATGATGATGGATGCCGCCGTCAGATCGTTCCCTATCTTTGTGAACTGCAAAATAAACAGAGGGACGACAATGGGCGGTCCGATCAGAAACCACGAGCGGTATTTTCCGCCAAACTTTAGATTCGTCTTCTGCAGAATGATGCCTCCCAGCAAGGAGCACACGATATCAATCAAGCCTGTTAGTGCCAGGATTTGTCCTGCGATTATCAAAGAGAATTGTGCGTGGTCGGTAAGGAAGACCGTGAAAAAATAGGCTTCCATATTTATCATCAGGGTAAAAGACAGGTCGGCAATCCCATAGGTGTACAGAAGCGACTTTTTCAATCTCTCCGCCATTGGACTCTCTAAGAAAGATTTTCTTTGATTGCTGAAATCCGTCAGCAGCGATTTTAACGCATTGTCCCGTTCAAAAGAAAGCATTCAAAACGCTCCCCGCAGAAGCGCAGAGGCCGCCGAGAGCGCCGAAATTCGAAAAAGCAAAGCTTTTAACAATTCAAGTCTGAGCGAAGGCGTTATAGCTTATAATCGCTGCGGATATGTTGCAGCGCCAATAACCTTTTTCTTGAGCAGGCTATGAAAAACAGAATATTGTTTCTTTTCGCCTTCCTGGTTGTTATTACAATCCCCGGATATGCGCAGGAGCCTTTTTATTTCATGATGATTACGGATCCGCAGTTCGGACTGTATGCCGGTGACAAAAATTTTGTCCAGGAGACGGCAAATTATGAATTCGCAGTTGCCACGGTAAATCGGTTGAAGCCGTCTTTTGTTGTTATTTTGGGGGACCTGGTTAATAAAACGGGGGATCCGGAACAGATCAAGGAATTCCAGAGGATCTCCAAGAAAATCGATGGGTCCATCCCGGTTTATCTGGTGACCGGCAATCATGATATCGGTGCCGGACCAACAACGGAGACGCTCGCCGCTTACCGGAAGAATTTCGGGCGTGATTACTATTCCTTTCGCTCTGGACCGGTTTACGGAATTGTACTCGATACCGCCATCATGGTCGCTTCGAAGAATGCCTCTTCTGATTACCAGGATCAACTTGCCTGGCTGAAGAAAGAATTGGAGACAGCCAAGGCTTCAGGCGCTGCCCACATAATTGTGTTTCAACACCACCCCTATTTCACGACTGACGCGAAAGAAGCAGATCAGCCCTTCAACATTCCGGGCGAAAGCCGCAAGCCGTTTCTGGATTTGTTGCATAGCTATGGCGTGCACTATGTATTTGCCGGCCATACGCACAAGAATTATGTGGCGAAGGACGGTGACATGGAGATGGTTGCGACCGGTCCCGTAGGGATGCCGTTCGGTGACGACGGTTCCGGAATCCGGCTGGCGGCTGTGACTCCATCCGGCGTTCAGCACCACTACTTCGATTTTGGGAAACTCCCCGCAAAATTGACGGTGACAAGTCAGTCTGGCTTCGCACCGGCGAAATGACAATATTGGGCAGGAATTTATATCAGGAGATACAGAATGAAATTCGCTTGTTTGCTCCCACTTTTTGCAGCCTTGGTTTGTGCCATCTTTACCCCTGCAGCTTTTGCTCAACTCACGCCTGTCAATGATAAGGGTGTTACGATGGGGCACATCCACCTGATTGTGCCCGATATTGAAGCGCACAAGAAGCTTTGGGTGGATACCTTTGGCGCCCAGGTAAGTCATGCCGGAGCTCTTGAATTGATCAAGCTGCCCGGCATCATAATTCTCCTGACCAAGGGAAAGCCTGTTACATCCGGCGAGCCTGTTGCGGATCATTTTGCGTTCCTGGTGCGCGATCTCGCGGCGATGAAAATCAAGCTTGCCGCTGCCAATATCCAGGTGGGGGATGATTCAATTGCGAAGCTGCCGGACGGAGTCCGGATGGAACTCATCGAAGACAAAGGATTGAAAGTTCCGATGGCTTTCCATCATTATCACATTTTTTCCGCCGATACGGGTCTTTCTAACTGGTACATGCAGCACTTCGGCGTGGTTTTCCCAGCTGGACCTAATTTCCCCGGAGGCGAGATGCGCTTCAGCACTCAGGCAAACAGAGAGCCGACCAAGGGATATGTCTTCGACCACATCGGTTTCGAAATTAAAGGGCTTCCGGAGTTCTGCAAAAAGCTTGAGGCCGACGGCATCAAACTGGACATGGGCATTATTGACGCGCCCCAGATCGGCCTCAGGGTGACTTTCGTAACGGACCCCGTCGGTACCCGCATCGAATTGACAGAAGGATTGGCAGGAAAATAGAAGGACTCAGAGTACGCGGAGTACACAAAAGAACGCGGACAGATATCAAATTTTATCCGCGTTTCTCCGCGTGGTCTGCGTACTCCGCGTCCCAAATGGTAGTGTTCCTCTTGCAATGAGAGGTATGCTGTTGAAAAGCTTGTTGTCTTTTACTTGAGGTTTTTCACAAAAGTGGCGATTATTTTGGCCTGTTCTTCTGTAAGACCGGCTACCGGATTGACATGAATCATCTTCGCGCTGCTCTCGCCCTTCATGAGATACGTTACAATCTGCT
>JAHFUH010000546.1 GCA_023265215.1 Acidobacteriota bacterium | reverse complement strand
AAATTAAGTCTCTGCGATCTCTGCGTCTCTGCGGTGTGCTTTTATTGTCCTATCCCCGCGTAACTAACCGGTTACTAATACTGCAGACATAACATAACCTCCGGAGGATGATACCTGGCAATGACCGGGACAGCGGCCGCCGCGATTCATAAGCGGAACCCACGGACACCCTTCGTTTGATTGAAGATCCCTGGCAATTATTGAATAGAAATTCCATTTGCGTCGGGGCTGATATCTGATTCTTCGGATATATTTCGAAAGAACGAAGAGTGCAGACACCCAAAATGGAACGAACAGTGAGTGTCCAGCTATACCCGCCAAGTTTCAGCCTGCTGCTGAAATGCGCGGGCCAGCGCAGCGTGAGCCCCAAAATCAGCTGCATGGGGTATCGGGCGGGGACTCTTCCGGGAGGAGCGGGGATATCTTTTTTGAGCCGGTCTGATTGTAACCCGGTGTTGTTTTTTCTCGAATAGCATTAAGAAAGCGCCACTGTCAGCACGGATTTCAGAGACTTCATTTAATTAAGATTTGTGAAATCTGTGCCAACAGTGGCGCCTTGCTTCTTAGCGAACCTTGATAAAGCAGGTGGCGATGATTCCAGCCACGCAAATGGGAATCATCCAGTAACCTGCCACCGCATATGCGCCTGCTCAGTTGCCCAATTTATCCAGAATTGAACCAAACAGCGCCGGCCCGATAAACATCCCAATGTTCTGACCGACAGCCGCTACGGACATTCCGATTCCGATCAGTGACGGGGACTCAGATACTTCCGGGACGGCGGCCAGAAGAACTGGAGCAAGAGGGCCACCGACGATTCCAAAAACGAGCATCCAGATCGGGATCATCATGCCGGTTGCTGTAAAGGGGAAAAAGAAGGTCAGCGTCATCAGAATATAAGGAATGAGAATCATGATCTTTTTCCTTCCTAACCAATCCGCTAATCTGCCGCCGCCGGGACCTGAGAAGATTGACGCCGCCATGATTAATGCAGTAACAAAACCCGCGTGCAGGAGAACGCCCTTATCAAAGTACGAAACATAACCACTGAATTTTAGCAAAAATCTGGGAAGCCAGGAGCACATGGCCATGACAACTAGGTTATAGCATCCAAACGAGATGGCTATCATCCAAAGGCTGCGATTGGCCATGCCCATTAGAAGACTGGGCGGCTTTTCTTGTGTTGCAGGAGCGGGCGCTGGTTCAGCTGACATTTCTACCTGTTTCGGCATGCGGAACATGGCAGCGAAAAGAACAAACGCCAGAGCAGAAAACCCGGCAGTTGCCCACCATACGGATTGCCATTCGTGTGATACCGCCATAGAAGGCGCGACAAGGAGCGTAACGACGTTGCCTATCCCTACGCTGCTTGCCCATAATCCCATCGGCAACGCTCGATTATGAAATGGAAACCACACGCTGATGGCAAAGGGGGATGTCACCATAATCAGCCCCATTCCAATTCCCTCAATAAAGCGGCCGAAAAAAAGCTGACTGAGTGATGTCGCGGCCAATGCGCCCAGGCTCGATCCGATTACGAGCGAGCCAACCGCGATCAGGCCTGTCATCTTTATGCCGAATCGCTTCAGGATGTAACCTGCTGGAATAGCGAGAACAAAGCCCATGACCGAAAAAACGGACATCAAAAAACCTGCCTGGCCGTCAGTCAAATGGAACTTTTCTATCAGAATACCCATAATGGGCGGCACTTTAAATAAATTCAGCGTCGCCGACAGAGTGGCCATATAGAGTGCGAACAGAACTACCCATGCATATGCGGATGTTTTAGGCTCCGCTTTCTGTACTGATGAGGATGCTGCTGCTGTAGCTGCCAGTGGACTCATGGAACCCCCTTTAGGAATTAGGAATTACGAATTACGAGTTACGAGCAAAATCCGTATGAGTATTATTCCGTAATTTCATAATCGTTTTATTGCTAGTTATAATTCATAAATGCGGGAAATGGGCGCGAAAAGGTGCACCGTTCTCATTTTTTCAGGATATGCCATCAGTTTTGAAAATGAGGGCCGGGCTTAGGAAAGAAAATACGAAGAATTCGCACACCTCTCCTTTTTCAATCGGCTTGCTTGTAGGATCGGGGAACTGAGGCAGGCCGCTTTTATCGATGATCTGCTTCAGCTCGCTCTAAATTATAGACCAGGTTCATATCCATATATGTATCATCATTGATCCCTCGTACATCTGCAGCAGGAGGCCCGATGGATCTGGTGGATATTTTCAGGGTCATGGTTTTTCCATCTTTGGAAAGTGAATATTCCCTTTTTCTATTCGTATAGACATTGGAAGCGAATCCTGCGGATATCTCCCTGGTCTCAACCGTTAGTTTTTGCTTTGACAAGCGAGCCTTATCTTTACCAAGTGTGATATTATCTTCAACATCAAGTTTGATATATTCTTCAACCCAATCCGGCTCCTTGTAGGTTATTTGGACTTTATTCTCGGCCTGCTGAATCACCAGGATTGAGTATATTCGCTCGGGCCAAGTACACACCGCGCTTCTCCCTCCTTGACTGCATTTAGGCTTAGTATCGCTCAACTTCGCATCCAACCGCCAGGTTCCACTAAAATTGGCTAGTTGATCTGCAACAACTGGCCGAACTTCTTTTATAGAGAGCGTATTTGGCTGAGACTGAGGGATTTGAGGTGTTCGTTCCGGCGTATGCCCACTTGCCGGAGCAAATTCCGGCTTCGCGGATTTCAATTCTTTTACTAAAGGTGCTGCTACTCCTTTGGTCGTTTGTTCAAGCGTCTCTTCCTGATAGGTCAGCTTCTTCGGATTATTAATTTCAGCTTTATATTCGGTTCTAGAGAAAGGAGAAACCAACCATTTTTGAGCCTCATCCAGGGCACCGCCATAATCCTCCCTGGTATTGACTGCTTTGGTGTAATAATCGATGGCGTTGTCGCGCCTGCCCCAAATGTCAGAGATTTTTCCAAGGTAGATATAACACCACGTTTCAATCCATTGCGGATTTCTGTCTCCTTTCAGCGCCAAGGCAAATGATTTTTCAGCCTTTGCCAAATCGTTCTTCTCAAACGATATTTCTGCAAGCCTGAAGGCACCAAAAGAATCCGACATAGAATTCACTTGATCCGCACTCCTAACTGCCTTTTCTCTTTCCTGTCTCGCCTCCTGATCCTTTGCTTTAGCCTCAGCATTACTCTCCTGGGCGATTCGCAACTGATATTTTGCATTGGCAGTTTCACTTTCAGCTTTTTTCCGGTAGTCCTCTGCCTCAGCGCTCTTACGCTCTGCACGTGCAGCCTCACCTTCTGCTCGTTTGCGCTCCCGTTCTGCGCGCGCAGCCTCCTCTTCTGCTCGTTTGCTCTGCTGCTGCGCAATATGCGCTTGCCGTGTGGTGCTGATGACAGCCATGCACATCAGGAGAACAAATGCCATAACTGAGGAGACACCGAAACGATGGCGCTGTACAAATTTTGCGCTCCGGTAGCGCATCGTGTCCTTTTGGGCCAGGACCGGCAGACCGGATAGATGGCGGGTGAGGTCTTCGCCTAATTGTTCGACGGTGCTATACCTGCGTTGCGGTTCCTTGCGCAAAGCCTTCAGTGTGATATTGTCCAGATCTCCTTTGAGACGTCGGCTCAATTTAACCGGTTTCCCTTCACGGACATCGCTGAGCTGTTCGTGTGCAGGTTGATCGCTCTCATCGTGCCGCAGAACTATTTCACTCGGGCGCAGAGGCTCCTGCTGGCAAATTGCCCGAATGACTTCATGGAGAGGTTTGCCTTTCGTGCGATATGGGCTGCAACCGGTTACAAGCTCATACAGCAGCACTCCAAGGGAATACACATCCGTGCTCGTACTGATTGGTTGGCTGGTGGTTTGTTCAGGGCTGGCATAGGCCGGAGTCATCACTTGGATACCATTGCTCACGGTGGTCTGCACGTTTTCAGTTTCGTGACTGATCAGTTTGGCAATACCGAAGTCCAGCAGCTTCACAATACCGTCATTCGATACGAGAATATTTGAAGGCTTAAGATCCCTATGAATCACCAGATTCTGATGTGCATACTGAACGGCAGCACACACGGTCCG
>JAHFUH010000099.1 GCA_023265215.1 Acidobacteriota bacterium | reverse complement strand
AAACGGATGGATCGAAACCACTATTCTGCAAGGCAACGTCAGCGCCCAATCGACATCCGGATATTTTTCGGCCATTACTCAGCAGGGAGACGTACAGGTAGAAATGTCAGGTAAAAGGTGGAACGGTCAGGAGTTCGCCGCCTCTACTCAACTGGGATCGGTGAATCTTCTTCTCCCGGTGAATTATTCGGCTGCTCTCCAGCTGGAAACGCGCGACGGAAAAATATCTGTCGATTTTCCTCCCCAAGTGGTGGACGGCGAGCCGACGCCCCCCAGCATATCAATCAAAAAGAGTGCGCAGTTCATGAAAGCCGCCGTTGGTGATGGCGGCGCCCCGATAAAGCTGTTCACCTATGCCGGCGACGTCACCCTGTCAAAAAAAACCCTTCCATAGAATCCCGAGAGCGCCGATGTTATGCGGCCCGATATCCCACAACCAGATGTTTACCCAGAACTTCCAGCGCAGCCTCAATACGTTCGATTTTTGATTTATGCCGGGGATCCAGCAATCGGCGAATTTCTTTCTCATCGCATTTCAAACGTTTTGCCAATTCGCTCTTCGAAATACCTGCTTCTTTCATAGCGAGATAGATCGCAGCTTTGGATGCCATTAGAGCCGGGACAGAGATCAATAACTCGCCCTTGCGCACTCGAGAGGGTTCCGGGATGGATTCTTCCAGTTTGATTCTCCCAGCAATTGCTTCTTCTATGCAATCAGCTCCCTGCAGCATTGCTTCGGGAATATCATCCGCTTGAGTTATTGCTTCGGGAAGGTCGCGAAAAGTGATGGTAAAGCCTCCTGCTTTGGAATCTCGAGCCAATATAGCCGGATATGTAAAGCTCCTCATAACAATCCTTCCTAGGGCAGATCCGAATCTTCAATGCCAAGTTGCTTCATCATTGCATGAAAGGTACCGGGCTTTAGCTCGTCCTTCAGATTCCGAATGACTGTTCTCCTATCACCAAGATAAATTGTGCCGTGACTTCCTTTCCCGCGCTCCGGGATGAACCGGCAATTCATGCCATGAAGCCGTGCAAAGCGGCGCAGCTTTCGAAGGAATTCGGATCCTTTCATCATTTGCATTGTCGGACAAATATGTCCGAACGTCAAGCAGGCAATCGGGGCTACGATTATAGGTTATGTGACCTGACCGCGGCGAAATACCAAAAAATAGATGTTGCCAGAAGATGGCCTATCCGGTTGACTCCATGACGAGGGTTCTGGACACCACGGTGCACTTGCTTAACGCAAAGTCGCCAGGACGCAAAGCCCGCATTTCGATCATTGCGCCCTTGCGCCTTTGCGTTGGGTGTTTGTGCGTGCTCGAACACCCGAACCATGTGGAATAAACCGGATAGGCAGGATATTTTTTTCTTTTTCTCCTAAGAAATCCTATGCTGTGACGTTATACCGGTTGAAGAAGCCGGAAAAACCAATGAGGCCGCATGAAAAATCCAGATTCAAGCTGGGTTCCATCAGTCCTGGCCGAGTACGAGCAAGCGCTGACCCGCTATGCGGCCCACATTACCGGCGACATCGAACGCGCGAGAGAAGTTGTGCAGGACACGTTTCTGAAGCTTTGCGGTCAGAAACCTGATCAGATCCGCGATCACCTGGCGCAATGGCTGTACACCGTTTGCCGCAACAGGGCTCTGGATGTGGTCCGAAAGGAGAAAAGGATGACCGGGATCAGCGATGTTCAACTGGATCTGCAGGCGCATTCCGCCATCTCCTCGGGTATGGAGAAAACGGAGCAGCTTGCGGAGGTTCTGAAGGTACTCGACACTCTCCCATCCAACCAGCAGGAAGTCCTGCGATTGAAATTCCAAGGCGATCTGAGCTATCTGGAAATCAGCCACGTCACAAATCTTTCGGTGAGTAATGTCGGCTTTCTCATCCATACCGGGCTCAAAACAATCCGGGAGAAAATGCAGCCGCAGCCGGCTATCAGGAGGGTGAAATGAAATACGATGCCAATGATCCAAAATGGACTGCTTACGCTCTGGGTGAAATAGGCGATGCGCAGGAGAGAGCGGAAATCGAAAGCATCCTGGAAGAATCGGAAGAAATGCGCCGGCTGGTGGACGAAATCCGCGGCACGGCGGATTTACTGACCGAACAATTGGGGACCGAACCGTCTCCTGGATTGACCGAAGCTCAACGGAACCGCATCGAGAAGAAAGCAAATTCCTTCCGAAGCTGGTTCGCATTCCGACCCGCATGGGCGGTGGCGTGCGCCACGGCAGCGGTAGCACTGGTCTCGTTTTTTGTAATAAAGCAGCTCAACCACGAGCAAAAGATTCCTCAGCCGATTCAGGTCGCTGAAAACACGGCGACTCCCAAGACTATGGCACCGGCTTCAATTCAGGAAGCAGGAAATCCAGCGGCGCCCACTGCGGAGCTCAAAAAACAAAAATACTACGTTTTCCCGGCTAAGCCGGCTGAGATTGAAGCATCTCGCAATGAAAAAATCGCGTCCGTCTCGACGGTCGCCGCAGCTCCGCCCCAGGACGGTGCGCCGATGATTAGCATCAGGGAGACCTTTGGTTTCGCTGGCCGCCCGGATAGAGATGAACAGATCAAGATTAGGGGATCCGGTTCAACGATCGGCCAGATAATTCCAGAAGATCAAATAAAAAAATTGCCAACTTTCAACAACAACGTGATGGATTTGGTCAAGCAGATGGGGGGTACCGTTATTAGCCCTTCGGGTACTGATAGCCAAACCTATGCCGGCCTCCCGGGCATGAATGTCAACATTCAGAGAGACGGCAGCACGATAAACGACGTACGCAATGCGACAGGCTATAATACACCGGTTAATCTCAGTCCTGATCAGATCAGCGAATTCAAAGTGATCATGCAGCCGGTCGATGCAGAAATGGCGCGCAGAGCTGCAGGGGGCGGCCCCCGGGGCGGGCCTGGCACACCTCCTCCTCCACCACCACCACCACCGCCCGTCTATGTTGGTGGCAGGTGGATTCAAGGTCCGCCGCCGGGCGGCCGATGGAACACAGAATCTTACGATCACATCCTCGACAATCCGTTCCTGGATGCTGTTCAAAATCCGCTTTCTACTTTTTCAATCGATGTGGACACCGCATCGTATTCGAACGTGCGGCGGTTTTTAGAGCGCGGTTCTCTTCCTCCCAAAGATTCGGTGCGCATCGAGGAACTGGTGAACTACTTCGATTACGATTACAAAGCGCCCACCGACGGTAAGCCTTTCGCCGCCAATTTCGAACTCACGGAAGCCCCGTGGAAACCGGATCATCTGCTGCTGCGCATCGGACTGAAAGGCCGGGAAGTCGATCACCGGGAGCGCCCTTCGAGCAACCTGGTTTTTCTGCTCGATGTTTCCGGTTCGATGGGAGAGCCGAACAAGCTGCCTCTTGTGAAGCAATCAATGCACATGCTCCTGAATCAACTGACCGAATCCGACAAGGTCTCCATTGTGGTCTACGCAACCGATACAAGAGTGTGGCTGCCGCCGACCAGCGGGGATCAAAAATACAAAATAGGATCGGCAATCGATAGCCTCGTGGCCGGCGGGAGCACCAATGGCGCAGGGGGCATCCAGCTCGCCTATCAGATGGCGCAGGAAGGCTTCATCAAGAAAGGAGTGAATCGCGTAATCCTGGCCACCGACGGGGACTTCAACGTGGGGATCACCAACAGGGGAGATCTGACCAACCTGATTGAAGAAAAGGCGAAGAGCGGCATTTTCCTCAGCGCCCTGGGCTTCGGGATGGGAAACCTCAAGGATGCCACGCTGGAAATGCTGGCCAATAAAGGGCGCGGCAATTACGCCTACATCGATACCTGGGCCGAGGCTCAAAAGGTACTGGTTGAGCAGATGGATTCGACTCTGATCACCATCGCCAAGGATGTCAAAATCCAGGTCGAGTTCAATCCGAAGTTTGTGGGCTCGTACAGGCTGATCGGTTATGAAGACAAAATCATGGCCAAAGAAGATTTCAACAACGACGCGAAGATGGCGAGCGCGATCGGGGCCGGACACAGGGTTACAGCTCTTTACGAACTAGTGCCCGCAGGCAACAGCCCGGCTCCGGGAGTGGATCCGCTGAAATACCAGAAGCCACCCCAGCCTTCTGCAAACGCCGGCGGTGATGAAATGCTGACATTGAAAATCCGCAGCAAGGAACCGGACAGCGAAAAAAGCGTGCTCTCGGAATATACGATAAAAAATACGTCGCGGAAATTCAGCGAAGCTTCCCAGGATTTCAAATTCGCCTCTGCAGTCGCGGCGTTTGGAATGGTTCTGCGCGATTCTCCCTACAGGGGAAATGCTTCCTTTGACAGCTCACTACAATGGGCCAAGGAGGGCAAGGGAATGGACAAACACGGGTATCGCGAAGAATTCATCCGCCTTATCTCCCGTGCAATTTCCCTCGGTTTCTGATGGCCAGCCTTACCGTTTGATTGGACGCGGAATACGCAGAGCACACGGATGAACGCGGAAAACAAATTATATTTTGTCCGCGTTTTTCCGCGTACTTCGCTTACAGGTTTTGCCTGTATAGTATGTCTGCATGAAGATTCCCAAGTCCATCCAGGCAGACATTGCGTTGATTGCAGCCACGTTTATCTGGGGAAGCACGTTCACCATTGTTAAAAACAGCCTGGCCCAGATTTCCCCGATTCTCCTGGTAGCGCTCCGGTTCTGGATCGCAACTGCAATCCTCCTTGTGTTTGTACCGGGACAAATCCGCAAAATATCCGGCAAGTCTCTCCGCCAGGGATTATTTCTTTCCGTGGTGCTGGCGGGCGCTTTTATTTTTCAGACACTGGGATTACGCACCACCAGCCCTTCGCTTTCCGCATTTATAACAGGTCTGAGCGTCCTTCTTGTTCCGTGGCTCGGTTTCATATTTTTCCGTCATCGGCCAAGACTGCAGACTATCGCCGGCGTACTCCTGGCAACTATTGGTTTATATCTGCTACTCGTGAACATTTCTGCTATGAAAATGGGATCGGGGGAGATGCTGACACTGATCTGCGCGGTCCTGTTCGGATTTCAAATTTTGTTCATCGGCCGATTTGTCGCGGTTACGGATTACCGCCAATTGATACTGCTGGAAATGGCAGGAACTGCAACGCTCTGTACTGTCCTGATACCATTTATTGAAACGCCTTTTTTAATTTGGGATTCGAAATTGGCCCTGTATTTCTTCGTTACAGGAGTGCTGGCAACCGCCCTTGCCTTCTATGTGCAGGCGCGCGCACAGCAATTTACTTCGCCCAACCGCGCAGCCCTGATATTCAGCCTGGAGCCGTTTTTTGCCGCGCTTTTTGCCTACTGGATTTTGGGTAATGTCCTGACCGTCCGCGACTGGATCGGCGGCGTATTTATATTGGCAGGAATCCTGGTATCCGAACTGCGCTTCTCCCGCGTTCCTATTCCACAATCTTGATGTGGAGCTCGCGAAGCTGTTTTTCCCCCAAATCGGACGGTGCATCAAACATCACGTCGCTGGCGCTTGCCGTTTTCGGGAACGCAATGACCTCGCGAATATTCGGTTCGTCCGCCAGGAGCATCACAAGCCTGTCGATTCCAGGCGCCATTCCCCCATGGGGCGGGGCGCCGAATTCAAATGCATCCAGAATGTGGCCGAACCGCCGCTGAATTTCTTCGTCCTGGTATCCAAGGCATTTGAAAATTCTTGCCTGTACATCACGGCGGTGGATACGAATACTGCCGCTTGAAAGCTCGTAGCCGTTGCACACCAAGTCATAAGCATCACTCATGACATTAGCAGGATCGCTTTCCAGGATTTCCAGGTGCTCCGGTCTCGGGCTTGTGAAAGGATGATGCATGAAGCTCCAGTGCTTTTCTTCCTCATCCCATTCAAACATGGGAAAATCGACTACCCAGCCGAAGGCCAGCAGGTCGGGCGGGGCAAGCTTTAATCGATCGCGGAATTCGAGGCGAAGCGCGCCCAATGCCTTGCAGGTCGCACTGGCTTTGTCGGCAACGATGCAGGCAAGATCCCCTTCTTTGGCCTGCGTGATTCGAGCGATTTCGGCCACCTCCTCAGGTTTCAGCTGTTTGACTACAGTCCCCTTGATCCCTTCCGAAGTCCAAGCCAGAGTACCCAAACCTTTTGCCCCGGCAGACCGGATGAAATCGGTTAAGTTATCCACATCTTTTCGGGAGTACCCCGCACAGCCTGGCGCGATGAGGCACTTGACTACGCCGCCCGCTTGAATCACCTCGCCAAACATCCTGAATTCAGTTTCTTTCACTGCTTCCGTCACATCGACTATTTCCATGCCGAACCTGAGATCGGGCTTATCCGATCCATACCGGTTCATCGCTTCCGCATAACTCATTCTTGGGAATGGACTGAACATGCGTTTGTGGGGCACAACTGCGGGCACAAGCTCAGTGACGAGCCCTTCCACTACAGCGAGAACATCGTCGCGTTCCACAAAAGACATTTCAAGATCCAGCTGCGTGAATTCAGGCTGGCGGTCGCCACGCAAATCCTCGTCGCGCATGCACCGCGCAATCTGAAAATATTTCTCGTATCCTGCGACCATGAGGAGTTGCTTCAACTGCTGCGGGCTTTGCGGCAATGCGTAAAACTTGCCGCATTGAACCCGGCTGGGGACGACATAGTCCCGTGCCCCTTCCGGAGTCGACTTGATAAGCATCGGTGTTTCGATTTCAATGAAGCCCTGGCTGTCCAGGTAATCGCGCATGAACTTTATGGTTTTGTGGCGAAGAATAATATTTTTCTGAAGCCGGGCACGCCGAAGGTCCAGATAGCGGTATTTCAGCCGCGTTGTTTCATCGGTTTTGTACCCATCGTCATCCAGCGGTATTGGGGGCGTTTTCGCTGAATTGAGAATGACGATTGATTGCGCCAGAATTTCAATTTCTCCGCTCGCCAGGTTGGGATTTGCCGTGCCTTCCGGCCTCGGCCGAACAATGCCCACAACCTGGAGAACATATTCATTCCTTGCCTTGTCTGCAACGCCATAGGCTTCCCCGACGGTTGGATCCGCCGTCACCTGGACTAGCCCTGAACGGTCGCGCAGATCCAAAAAGATCAGCCCGCCGTGATCTCTCCTTCGTTGCAGCCAGCCCGCAACGGTTACAGTTTTGCCGGCATCGGACAACCGCAATTCACCACAATTATGCGTCTTCAACATTTTCCGTATTCCATTCCGTTTTATTTCAAAGCAAAAGCATTAAGATACATCAAATTACGTCCAGTGATTGCACGAATTGTTTACGATCCGTAGTGGGTGTGGACATAATCATCGATCATGGCGATAAAATCATCAATCAGCCGGTCGCCTCGCAGGATTTTCGACAGCTGCCCGTCTATGTAAACCGGCGCCTTTGGATCCTCGCCCGCACCGGGAAGAGAAATGCCGATGTCCGCATGCTTGGATTCCCCGGGACCATTGACGACGCAGCCCATGACCGCAATTTTCAGTTCTTCGATCCCGCGATACTGTTTTCTCCAGACAGGCATCTTTTGTCTGATATGAATCTGGACCTGATCCGCCAAATCTTGAAAGAAGGATGAAGAGGTTCGTCCGCATCCCGGGCAGGCAGATACCTGCGGTTGGAAACTGTGAATCTCGAGCGACTGCAGAATCTGTTGCGCTACCAGGACCTCCTCGCCGCGATCGCCGCCCGGCTGGGGCGTCAGGGAAACACGGATCGTGTCGCCGATCCCTTCCTGCAACAGCACGGCCATAGCAGCTGTAGATGCAACAATTCCTTTAGCGCCCATTCCTGCTTCGGTCAATCCCAGGTGCAGGGCGTAATCGCATCGCTCCGCCAAATTGCGATAGACATCGATGAGATCCTGGACTCCCGAGAGTTTTGCGCTGAGGACTATGTGATCGCGGGGCAGGCCGTAATCCTCCGCCATTTGAGCCGATTCAAGCGCGCTTCGGCTCATGCACTCGATCATGACGTCCCGGGCAGCTAGCGGATGCACGCGCCTTGTGTTCTCATCCATGAGGCGCGCAACCAGTGCCTGGTCCAAGGATCCCCAGTTGACGCCGATCCGGATCGGTTTGTCGTATTGGATAGCGATATCTATTATTTTTCGGAAATTCTCGTCATGCTTCTTGCCGATCCCCACATTTCCCGGATTGATTCGATATTTGGCCAGAAGGCGCGCGCAGTCCGGATAATCCGCCAAAAGCAGGTGTCCGTTGTAATGAAAGTCCCCGATGATTGGAACCTTTACATGCCGCGCCTCCAGCATTTTCACAATCTCGGGTACGGCTTTGGCTGCTTCGGGAGTGTTGACCGTTATGCGCACCAGCTCAGAACCGGCAGCCGCAAGCGAGGCGATCTGATCGGCTGTAATATCCGCCCGCTCAGAATTGGTATTCGTCATGGACTGCACGATGACGGGAGCCCCGCCGCCGATCTTAACTCCGCCGACATTGACGCCAACCGATTTTCTTCTGGCCCGAATCATTCCGAAACCCTTTCCGAATGGGAACGAAATTATAGCAATAAATGGGAACAGTCCCTAAAATTACATCAATGGGAATCATTGGGGGCGTGGTTGAATTGATGAAAAAAGCCGCACCAATACGGAATGTTCTGATAAATCCTTCTTGAGCTGAGGAATTGACAATGGATCACGAGTCGATCGGTCCTATTTTGCTGGGCGCAGAAAAAATACAGAAGCGTGTTCGAGAGCTTGGGAATCAAATCACGCGGGATTTTATGGGGAAATCGCTGCATCTGATCGGAATTCTCAAAGGCGCGAGCCTTTTTCATTCGGATCTCGTGCGCGCAATTAAGCTGGAATTATCCCTCGATTTTATTGCTGTCGGCAGCTATGGGAACCGGACCAATAGCAGCGGCGAGGTGCGCATCTTGAAGGATCTCGACGAAAGCATCAAAGAAAAGGACGTCATCCTTGTTGAAGATATTGTCGACACCGGCCTTACGCTCCACTATCTGCTGCAGAACCTGAGCGCCAGGGATCCATCCTCTCTCAAAACGGTCACCTTGCTGAATAAACCTTCGCGCCGCAAGATTGAAGTGCCGGTGGAATATATAGGATTTGATATTCCCGATAAATTTGTCGTCGGCTATGGCCTGGATTACGCTCAGAAATATCGGAATCTTGAAGATATCCGCATTCTGCAAAAATAGGAGCGCGGGTGCCCCGCGCTCCGGCTGCCGCACTTCCAATTACGACTTGAGCTCCTGAAGGAATGAAGTACCAAAAGGAATCTTCAAATCAAAGTTTTCCGCGACGGTCTGTCCCATATCCGCCATGGTTTCTCGTGTGCCAAGATGAACGCCACCGGATAGGCTCCGGCTAAAAACCAGGATAGGGACATACTCCCGCGTGTGGTCCCTCCCGCGGGCGGCAGGATCGCAACCGTGGTCTGCCGTAAGGATGAGACAATCGTCCTTACGCATGGAACCCTGGATTTCGGGTATTCGCCGGTCAAAGCTTTCGAGACCCGATGCATAACCCTTGGTGTCCCTTCGATGCCCCCAAAGCATATCGAAATCTACCAAATTGGAGAATATGAGCCCTTCCTGTGCACTCGCGAGCGCATAGATTGTTTGATCG
Source organism: Acidobacteriota bacterium (assembly GCA_023265215.1). GTDB lineage: Bacteria > Acidobacteriota > UBA6911 > UBA6911 > UBA6911 > UBA6911. The sequence goes on along the minus strand of JAHFUH010000099.1, from coordinate 2,993 downwards.
ATTGATTGCTTATTATCGTGGGCTTCCATCTGATCGGTAAAGCCTGTGAAGTTGAAAATTGAGGGAATCTTCCCTATCCCGAATGTCGCCAAACCTGCACCTTTGAGGATATCGAGCAGGGTTATGCCGGGCGGCGGGACGGCGAAATCTTTTCGATTGCCCGTACGCTGAAAATTGCCCGGCGTGCCCATAAACGGGCGTGCAATGACACGGGCGACTTGATCCCGCCCGATCAGAATTCGGCGTGCGGTTTCGCAAATCCGATAAAGCTCCGCGGGAGGGATGACTTCTTCATGAGCCGCCACCTGAAACACGGAGTCGGCGGAAGTATAGACGATCAGCTTACCGGTCCGCACATGCTCCGGCCCCAGCTCCTTGATAATTTCCGTGCCTGAAGCCGGCTTGTTTCCTAGCACATCGCGCCCGACAGCTTCTATAAAAGGTTTAATGATGCGATCTGGGAAGCCGTCCGGATATGTTGGGAATGGCTGCGAAGTGATCAATCCCGTCATCTCCCAATGACCAACGGTAGTGTCCTTACCGTTGGAAAAGATTGCCGCCTTCCCGAAAGCGGCCTGCGGTTTATCCGAAGGAGGCAGACCAGCGATTGAGCGTATATTGCCGAGCCCAAGCTTCTGAAAATGCGGCAGCAGGGGCTTTTCCAATTCAATAGTATGGCCGAGAGTATCGGCTCCGGCGTCACCCCACTTGGCGGCATCGGGCATCTCGCCAATGCCCGCGCTGTCCAACACCAGCCATACAATCCGTCTAAATCGCATGCTCTCATTCGATTCTTTGAACATTTGGGGCTTGGTGTAATTTTACTTCACTCCTAAGCTCCCGATAATCGACTGAAGAAGTGTCCGCAACTTCCCCTGGGCTTGTTCCGCGGTATCAAGCACCTCACTATGGGATAGGCGCTGCGGCAGAATCCCGGCTGCTATGTTGGTGATGCAGGATATTCCCAGCACCTGAATTCCCATGTGCCTGGCGACAATCACTTCAGGAACTGTCGACATGCCAACGGCATCGGCGCCCAGCGCCCGGCACATCCGAATTTCGGCAGGTGTTTCATAATTCGGCCCGGAGAACGCGATATAAACGCCCTCGCGCAGTGGAATATTTTTCAACCTGGCGGCTTCCAATGCAATTTTGCGCATCCCGGAATCATAGGCTTCGCTCATATCCGGGAACCGGGGCCCGAATTCGTCAATGTTGGCTCCAATCAGGGGATTTGTTCCTGTGAAATTGATATGGTCGCTGATCAGCATGAGGTCGCCAGAACTAAAGGTTGTATTTACACCTCCCGCTGCATTTGTGACAATAAGCTGACGTATTCCAAGGCAGCCTAGCACGCGGATAGGGAAAACAGCTTCGGATATTGAAAACCCTTCGTAAAAGTGAACTCGTCCTTGCAGAGCGATAGAGGGGATTCCTTCAACGTTTCCGATTATTAACTGGCCGGGGTGGCCAGCAACTTTGGCTTGGGGAAAATTAGGAAGGTCCCTGAAGGAAATGATTACGCGATCCGTTAATAAATCCGCGCAGGCGCTCAGCCCGGAGCCTAAGATCAGGCCAAGAGCAGGCTGCTGCCTGCAGCGCGCGCGAATGAAATCGACGGTTTCCCTGATTTTGGATACACGTTCATCCACGATTAGCCCGGCAGACCGAGACGCCTTTTCGGATAGGAAGCGAATCAATCGCATCCAAGGGATGCGATTGACGCAATCGCAGGGTTATGGGCGCATGCTGCGCATTTTTTTTCGCAGCCGTTTTCGAGCCAGGGCCTGTTTGATCCGTTTTTTTTCACCCGGCTTCAGGTAGAAGGAATGCTTTTTTACGTCCTTAATTATATCTTCCTGCTGAACCTTGCGTTTAAAACGCCTGAGAGCGCTTTCGAGCGACTCACCTTCATTCAATATTACCTCTGCCAATCCAAACACCTCCTTGGTGACAAGGGAGATAAATTACTCTCCGGCGATACGACTGTCAAGGTTCAAATTATTCAGCCATTTAGCTTCAAACCCAATCCTCAAAACCGCCTGTGGCGTTTCATGCTGCGGATTTTTTCTTGAATCTGGAGATGGATTCGGACAAAAACAGCTTAATCAGCGCCTGGTACGGGATATCGGCTTCCGAACTGATCGCTTTGAGCTCGTTCAGCAGCGCAGACGGGAGCCGGATTGAAACCACCTGGGTCGGCGGAACGGCCGACAGCTTCAATCCCAGATCCTCGAATTTGATCGGCTTCGAAGGATCAATCATCGCGGTAGTATCGACCGCGTCGTACAGGTCAATACTCCCCGGAGCCACCGCACTATTCTTGTTATTTTTCGTTTTCATAAATTCGCCTTTCTTTGCGAGACGCCGACCTTGCCGTAATCACCCGGACTCGATCTCCCCGAACAGCGAATCCAACCATCAATACGCGATTTTCAATACTCCTCCCATAAAGGATGTACCGAGCTTCATCGGATGTTGAATGTTTGATGTCTTGATATAGCTTATACCAGGGATCGTAAAACGCCGTCTCCGCTTCGAGCCGGCTTACGCCATGCTTGCCTTCATTTTTTTGCAGGTTCCAGAGATCCCAATCGAACTCGATCGTGAGCATTTCAAAAAGAAATTAGCATTGTGTTTATGTAGTGTCAAGCGCTACAGCATCTGTGAATCTGATCTACGTCCGGATCGGATTCGTATTCACATGCTGTATCGCAATATTCTCCGCTTCATTGTGATATGCTGGTGACCAAAGAAGAGCGCCAATCTTAATGATTGGAACGAATGGGGGTGAGCATGAAGCGTGCCATGTTCGTATCGATGCTGTTGCTATTGATTGGGGTTGTGGCGCAGGCCGGCGATGATTGTCCGTCTGTTGGCGGATGGAGTTTTATATGCGGGCCCTCCGCCGCTGAAGACCTTGTGCTTATTCCCGGCACGCACTGGATCGTCGGCAGCGGCATGTCAGAAGGGCGCAACCCCGGCAGGCTCCA
>JAHFUH010000545.1 GCA_023265215.1 Acidobacteriota bacterium | reverse complement strand
CGTCCTGAAATAGATTGACACTTGGAACGGAGGACCAAGTGGAGCAGAAGGTTGTAGTGAGGTACAGTGAGGCGTTCAAGCTGCAGGTTGTTCGTGAGTTGGAGCAGGGGCGATTTAAAAACCCTTGGGAGGCGGGACGTGCGTACGGAGTGAAGGGAACGCGTACGGTAGCGCGTTGGGTACGGCAATTCGGCAAAGAACATTTACTTGGGAAACTGGTGCGGGTGATGAAAGCAGACGAAGAAACCGAGGTAAAGGTATTGCGCAAGAGAGTGAGAGAGCTGGAGCGGGCATTGGCCGATGCCCATTTGGACCTCAAACTGGAGGCTGCATACGTGAAGTTGGCTTGTCAGGAGGCGGGAGTGCAGGACGTTGCTGAATTTAAAAAAAAACACGGTGGGGAGCGGTGAACGAGGTTGCAGATGGGGGCGATGATCGGCCCAGCGTGTCCGTGCTGTGCTTGCGTGTGAGCATGAGCCGGCAGAACTACTACGCGGCACGACGACTGCGTCAGCGTCGGCAGATCGATGAAGCAATGATCATGGAACTGGTCAGAGGAGAACGACAGATGCAGCCGCGTTTGGGTGGGCGCAAATTGCTGCATTTGTTGCGCGAAGATCTCGATGAGGCTGGGGTGAGCATAGGGCGCGACCGGTTTTTCGAACTGCTGGCCGAGTCCGATATGCTGGTAGTTCCTAAGCCGGGAGCACCGCGCACGACGAACAGCCGTCATAGCCTGCCAGTGTTCGCTAACCTTTTAGCCGACAAGCTATTGAGCGCGCCGAATGAAGCGTGGGTAAGTGATTTGACGTACATTCGCACGGACGAAGGGTTCCTGTATGCGGCGCTGATCACCGATGGATACTCGCGCAAGATAGTTGGGGCACACATCGGCGACAGTCTGGAAGCCGAAGGATGTCTAGTTGCGCTTGACCAGGCGCTGAGATCGTTGCCTGCTGGCAAGCAGCCCATCCACCATTCGGATCGCGGATGCCAGTATTGCTGCCACGAGTATGTCCATCGGTTGCAGTCTCGGGGATTAGCGATCAGCATGACGCAGATAATGCACTGCTACGAAAACGCCCAGGCCGAGCGCGTAAACGGAATTCTCAAGCAGGAGTACGAACTGGACAGGAGGTTTCGTACCAAGGCCCAAGCCCGAAAAGCATTTGAGCAGGCTGTGTGGCTCTATAACCATCGCCGACCACACCTGCGATTGAACTATCGATTTCCTGCCGAAGTGCATGAGGAGGCGGCATGAATGGGCAACCGCGCAACGGGATTCTGCTTCGTCATGTTTCGTCCTTGGCCCTGCGGGCCACCCTTCGGGACGGACTCAGCATGACGAAGCAGAATCCCGTTGACCTAAACTTAAAACCAAATTAACTGAATCTTTTTGAGTAATTGTTTTGAAGTGAAATCTGAAAAAAGTGTCAAACGGAAATCAGGACGTGACAGTTGTCACCCGGTTTCACAGAACCGGCCAGCCATCCTTTGCCTTCTGAATAAAGCTTTTCCACAGCGGTTCCACGCAGACCCGGCAGGTCTCCTTTGATTTTGAAACCGTTCTTTGCCTGCAGGTATGCGAGATGACGGTATCCTTCCGGGAAGCTCAAGAGAAACTCATGGTCCAATTGGACAACAGCAGCAGGATCGACCGGGTCGAGGCGATCCTTCTCGTAAATCGGCTGCCTCCGGACAATAGCCCAGCGTTCCTGCCGCTTCTCGAAAAAATCGTAGAACCTGCCGATGCACGTTACGTCGACAGGTGTTCCATCCAATGGGGCGCGCTGAAGAATCGTCATCTTGGTCTGCGAGATTGCCCGATTGGCGACAATCTCACAGGTCCATCCTCCGAGGAAATGGAGAATGTTGACCCCCTTCTCAAATCCTTCGCGGCTCACTTCAATGAAATCATGCGCCGGTCCCTGGAACCATGTGGCGGTCATCCAGCCGTCGGGATGCCACACGGAGGCAAAGCGCTCCCAGTCTGCCGAGTCACGCCATAGAACCCAGTTTTCCACCACTTCCCGTATCTTAAGCTTTTCAATGTTGAAATCGCCGGGCATTTTAATTACTCCTTTTCACTGCAGATAATTTTATCAGCGTCTGTCCGCGTGTGCAGCGGCTAATCCAAGAATACTTTTTTCTTGTATTGCAGATTAGAAAGTCCTATAAGAACCCCCATTGGCGCTTAGCGTAGCGTCAGGAAGCCGTTTCAAATAACCATTTGGATTTTTGATCAAGGAGCAAAAAAATGAGATTGCAAAAATGCTCAGCCTCGGTTCATTCGAGAACAGTTCTCTTTTTGCTTGCCGCCATACTTCTTTTTGGTCTTTCTGCCGTATTGGGACAAGTCTGGGCGAAGAAAGACTACAAGGAATGGGCGCCTAAGGATTGTGAAAAGGTTCTTGCGGATTCTCCATGGGCTAAAACGATGAAATATTATGGATCGGGCCTGGGGACCGCCGGAACCGATGGCGGACAGGCTTTCACCGAATACACTGTCCAGTTATTTTCAGCTCTGCCCATCCGCCAGGCCATGGTTCAGGGAAAGCTGCTACCGGATTCCTTCTTGACCGCTGATTATGCCGATCAGGTTATCGTGAGAATAAAATATAGAACAACCGCCGGCCAAACGGCTGATTTGGATTTGGGCCGTCAGTGGCAGAATCAGACTTTAGGCACCATGCAGAACTCAACATATTTGATCGGCAGCAAGGGAGTTAAGGTACCGCTTGCAGATTTTAAGGTGGCATCAGGCGGAGACCGCTTTTGTCAGCTTGCATTCCCTCGCTCGCGTGACGGGAAACCCGTTTTATCCGTAGAAGACAAAAATCTTATTCTCCAGTTTAATTACCCGGTTGTAGGCGGAATTGGCGATGGAAAAGGTCAATTCGAATTTAAAGTGAAGGATATGATTTACAGCGGGCAGATTGCCTATTAGTGGACGCGACGTTTACAAATAAAAAACGCCACGGATTTCACGGATTTAAATCCGTGAAATCCGTGGCGTTTCTGACGTTTATTTTCCGCCTAGAGCTGTAATCAATTGTTTGGCTACATCGATCTGGTCGGGCTTTTTCCCAATCTTGATGTATTTTTTGAGCGCTTCTGCTGCCGCATTCATGGTTTCCGGCTTTCCCGAAAGACAAATGCCGAGCTGGTAATAGGATTCGGCAAAATTTGCATCCGCTTCGACAGATTTTTTGAATGCTTCGGTAGCTTGATCCGTCTGGCCGTTGTTCACCAACGTTACCCCCAGCCTGTAATAATTTTCCGCTGCGGCTCCCGGATTCATTGAAACCGCTTTCTTAAACGCTTCCTGTGATTCGGCAACTTTCCCCATTGCATTCAGGAGTACGCCCATGTTCGCCAGATAAATGGCGTTGTCGGGTTGGAGTTGCACAGCAGTTTGTAAAGAAGCCAGGGCGTCGTCGTTCTTGCCGAGTTTCATGTAGGAATCCGCGATGGCGGCGTGGAGAGGGGCTTGCTTTGGAATCCTCTCGATGACCTTTTTGAACGCATCGATGCTTTCGGCGTATTTGCCCTCGGACACAAACTGCATTGCGGCAGTGAATTATTTTCTTGCCGCTTCGCCCATTTTCGCCGTATTTTCCTGTTCGACGCTCCTTTTCTTATAATCAGTCTTTTCCTGGTCGTTCATTTCATAATATGTTTTTTGATCCTCTCCCGGAACGAGCTTGAAATCCTGCACTTTTGCTTCCGCTATTTCCGGCCTGATATTCTCTATGACCGAGGGCTGATAGCCTGGAGCGTGAACGATGATGCGGAAAACCCCGCCTTGCGTGCCGAGCAAATATATATATTCCCCCTTGGCGTTCGCTTTGGCATCCATATTACGAACAACATCCATGCCCTGAAATAAGAGGCGGGCATTTGCGATGGGTTGCCCTGTCTTTACATCGGTTATGATGCCTTTGATAGATCGAACCTGGGCGTCGGCGGTAAGGATGGACATCAGAAAACATCCCAATAACAAAGCTGCTGTAAAGAAGATTCTGCGAATTGAACTATGCATGCGGCCTCCTCGGGATGGCGAAAAATATAGGTCTCGAT
>JAHFUH010000544.1 GCA_023265215.1 Acidobacteriota bacterium | reverse complement strand
GCCTGCGCGATTTTGATAGTTCCGAAGGCGAACGCGTCTTTCTCAAAAACCCCCATAGGGCCATTCCAAACGATGGTTTTTGCAGTACGGATTATATCCGGATATTCTGCCGATGTTTTGGGTCCAATATCCAGCCCCATTTCTCCTTCCGGTATCTGGCCGGAAGGCACGGTATGAGCGGACTTCTCGTCCTCAATACTCCGGCTGGCAATTGCATCTACCGGAAGAACAATACGGGACTGAGCTCTTTCCAATAGATTTTTGGCAAGACCGAGTTTGTCTTCCTCGCACAGGGATTTTCCAATATTTTTTCCCTGACTTTTGAGAAAAGTAAATGCCATGGCACCGCCGATCAGCAGGCGGTCCACTTTCCCAAGAAGGTTTTCGATAACTTCGATCTTATCGGAAATTTTCGCCCCGCCAAGAATGGCGACAAAAGGTCGCTCCGGATTTTCGAGCGCGTTCCCGAGATAGCGCAGTTCTTTTTCCATCAGGAAACCGGCTGCGGCTTTATTTACGAACTTGGTGATGCCTTCCGTGGAAGCGTGCGCACGATGCGCGCTGCCGAATGCGTCGTTGACATAAACTTGCGCAAGCGCCGCCAACTTCTTTGAAAATTCGGGATCGTTGGCTTCCTCTTCGGGATGGAATCGAAGATTCTCCAAGAGAATGACATCCCCAGGTTTCGCCGCATTCACCATTTTTTCGACTGCGGGACCTACGCAATCAGGAACAAAAGCCACCTTTTTGCCCAGGAGATCCGAAAGACGAGTCGCAACGGGAGCCAGACTGAACTCCAGCTTGGGTTTGCCTTTAGGCCGGCCAAGATGCGAAGCGAGCAGCAGGATTGCACCGTGCTCCAGACCATATCGAATTGTCGGGAGCGCTTCGCGAATACGCAAATCATCCGTTACTTTGGAATCTTTTATGGGAACATTAAAATCCACGCGTATAAATATCCGCTTGCCCTCAATGTCCAAATCCGCAATGGTTAGTTTTGACATATGGCATCCTCCTAGAGCGCGGGCGTTCCACCCGCCTGCGGGCAAGATGCCTGCGCTCCGTTCAAAACAACATTGGCTTCTACTTTGCTATGAATTCGACAAGGTCTCTCAGCCTGCACGAATATCCCCATTCGTTGTCGTACCACGCAAGCGTCTTGACCAGGCTGCCATTCACTTTGGTTTCAAGGCTGTCTACGGTGCCGGAAACCGAGGTCTGCATATAATCCGATGACACCAGCGGTTCGGCGGAATAGCCCAGGATCCCCTTCAATGCGCCTTCCGATGCTTCCTTAAAGGCCTGGTTTACAGCTTCTTTCGTAACCTTTGCCTTAACAACTGTAACCAGGTCGACCAGCGAAACATTGGGGGTCGGAACGCGAATCGCGATACCGTCCAGCTTACCGAACAGCCGCGGCAACACCAGTCCAATCGCCTTGGCCGCGCCAGTGGAACTGGGAACCATGTTCACGGCAGCCGCACGCGCGCACCGGAGATCTTTATGGGGCAAATCCAGCAGGTTCTGGTCGTTTGTGTAGCTGTGAATCGTGGTCATAAATCCCGATTCGATTTCAAACTTCTCGTCGAGCACCTTGGCGACGGGCGCCAGGCAGTTGGTCGTGCAGGAAGCATTCGAGATAATATTGTGCTTGGCTGGATCGTAGGCTTCCATATTGACGCCCATACAGAACGTGCCGTCCACATTCGTTCCCGGCGCCGAAATAATAACCTTCTTCACCGTGCCTTTCAGATGAGCTTTCGCAGTCTCTCCATCCGTGAATTTCCCGCTGGACTCAATTACAACCTGAGCTCCAAGAGAGCTCCAGTCCAGCTTAGCCGGATCTTTCTCGCTGAAAAGCTTGACCGGCTTCTTATTGATGAGAAGGCTGCCATCGCTGAGCGCCACGTCTCCATCGAACCGTCCTAGAACAGAGTCGTATTTCAGTAAATGCAGCAAAGTCTCCGGGCTGGTAATATCATTGACTCCAACAATTTCTATTTGGGGATCCCTGAAGGAACATCGGACAAAGTTCCGTCCGATCCGGCCGAATCCATTTATGGCCACTCTGATTGACATATTGCCTCCTCGTTTATCTATAATCTTAAATTATATCGGAATTTGTTAGTATAGCGCTGAAGAATAATCAATAACTTCAACCATAAATTATAATTTACGCTGTCTATATTCTATTTCGCGTCTTGGAGTCTCTGGACGTTCGTGTTATCAACTCATGCCATGGATCAAAATCCCAAAACAATCCAAAGCCGGGAGACGGGACTCAAGCAGGCGTGTGATGTCGCTGCGCTGTTTGATATTTGCGGCCCCCTGGAAGTAGACGACTTCGAAGAAAAGGGGAATATCAATCAGCAGACATATCTCATTTCTGCAGGAACTCCAGATCATCGCACCGAATATCTTCTTCAAAAAATAAATCCGGCTGTGTTCAAGAGGCCACGGCTGGTTATGCAGTCGATGATTTCATGCATTGAGGCCCAACGGAATGCCTTGTCTCAAGGCGCGCTTCATGGGGATGAGGAATGGGAAACAATCCAGCTGATCCGGACCAGGAAGGGTGAAGACTATCTGGAAATTGAGGGAAGTGAAGGGGCGGATTGCTGGCGCATGATGGTCCGAATGCCAAACACGTGTGCCTATAAAAGCCTCTGGGGAATACGGGATCCGGAACAACGGTTCCGTGTGGCTGAAGAAACTGCAAAGGGATTGGCTTTGTTCGGAAACCTGACCAGCGGGATGCTGACCGGCAGCCTGAGTCCATCACTCCCGGGATACCGCGACACGCGCTTGTATTATGATCAGCTCGACTCCCTGACCAATGGGAATTGCACGATCGATCAGGCGGCAGATTTTCTGCCGGCAGATCCCCTCGTCAGACAATGCACAGAACAGCATTATTTTGTTCACCTCGACGGCAAGGAATTTAAACACAGGATGACGGACCCGGAAGTGAGACGGCTGATCGCGGTTGCCGGTGAACAGAAAGCCTTTGCTCATAGCCTGCTGGAAGGAATGGCGTGCGGCAGGCTTAAGATATCTGTAATTCATGGCGACACGAAACTTGACAATTTTCTCTTCAGCAGAAGAACAGGGAAAGTCAGATCGCTGGTCGACTTGGATACCATCATGCCCCACACATGGTTGAGCGACTGGGGCGACATGGTTCGTTCGCTGGTAAACGCTGCCGGCGAGAAAGAATCGGACATTCGGAAGATCGATGTGGACCTGGATGTTTTCAAGGCTATGGCGCGGGGATTTTTGGGCTCCGCCCGGAACATCAATATGGATGAAACAGGCCTGATGGTTGAGGCAGCTCAAATCCTTGCGCTTGAGTTGGGGATTCGATTCCTGGCGGATTATATTCGAGGCGACACTTACTTCAAACTAGGGAATTCTGATCCTCGGGATTTGAACAAAACAAGAGCCAGAGTGCAATTTGCAGTGTTCGAAAGGCTGCGCGCTAAAGCCAAAACCGCCAAACGGCAAATTCAAGAAATTTTGGAGACCTTGAGCCTTTAAGTCTTGGAGTTATTCACACTAAATTGAGAATTGACGTTTTGCAAAAGCCGACCCCGATACCGATTAATGACTGTTGTCGGAGCCGATACAATAGCCCCGCTGACCAAGTTTTGTAAGCATGGCAACAATACGATCAAGAAGCTTCTTTAATTCTTTATTCTCGTCAGATGAAATAGCGCCGCAGATTTCCAGAACATCCTGCGCCGCTCCACATTCCAGCGCAGAACCCCTGGCGATTTCAAAAAAGCGCCTGCGGTCTCCTTCAGTCCCTTTCCCGTTGCCTTCTGCAATATTCAAAGGTATCGCTTGTGAAGCCCTAAGCAGCTGGTCCTTCGCATTGCGGCATCCTTTTACCCGCTCACATAATCGATATGCCCATCCGACATATTCAATGGAAACCTTGTATGCATCAAGTTTCTCGTGTCCGAAGCCCATTGGCTCCTCGCGCTCTTTCGGGGTCGGGGTCGGGGTCGGTATCGGGGTCGGCTTTTATAGAACGTCAATTATCGAGTACCATCTATATCAATGGAGCCCCAGGTGATTTG
>JAHFUH010000543.1:1788-4082 GCA_023265215.1 Acidobacteriota bacterium | reverse complement strand
CGGAGGTGGCGTCCTCGTAAGACGGACGCCCGGGGTGTGCCGCTGAGGACAACCCAACGCCACCCACCCAGGCAAACTTGGCCCCGGATCTCAATGAGATCCGGGGTTTTTATTTTGCGGTAAGAATTACTCAATTCGCCGCGGTCGCCAATAATTCTTCAGGTTTCACTTTCTGCAGCGACGGATGCACAGGAGGTTTTGCGAAAATGAGGCATATCAAACCGGCAACCACAAGAATGATGGTCATTCGAAAAGCAGGCAGGAAACTGCCTTGCGTAGCGCGGACCCATCCTGCGATCGGCGCTCCCATTCCTCCCGTCAAAGCCCAGAAGAGACGGACAATTCCCATAATTTTTGGATAACTGGAAATTCCAAAGTAATCGGGGAAAATATTCATTGTCGCAACCATGACGGCGCCAAAACCCGCTCCCAACAGGACCATGAAGGCAAAAACAAGCGGGAGCGAGTTTGCAAATACCAGAACCAGCATCCCGCAGATTTTGAGGACTTCTGCCCCTACCGCGACAGAGTGCAGGCTGTATTTCCGGCCCAGGAATCCGGCGCCGAAATTCGACAAGGTCATGACGCTGGACATTGTGCCAAAAGCATAGGACGCCATTATCTCGGTAATCCCGATATCCGTCAGGTGGCGGAAAAGATGCGTCATGAGGGCATTCATAGCCATCATGTTGAGGCAAAAGTACACAATTAAAAGCCACAAGGATCTCGTGCGTATTGCTTCCTGTAATGTGAAATCCGCGGGTGTCTTATATGTGGACTTGCCGCGAGCAATCGCTTGGGCCGGAGATGGCGTTTGGGCATCAGGACCATCGGGAGCCTGCTTCAGATCCTCAGGCCTATTCCTGATGAGAATAAGCGGCACAATCACGTTAAAAAGCAATATCAGGGCTGCTATGACCAGGCAGGTTTTGCGCCACCCGATGGTATCAAGGCCGTGCACGATTGCCCTGCCTATAAAAATTCCTCCCGCACCGCCGGCGCCGAGGCAAATGCCCAACGCTATAGACCTTTTTTTCACAAACCAGTTGCAGATCACCGTATTTGAAGCCAGCAGGCCTCCAAACCCAACTCCAACTCCAATCAATACTCCATAGGCCAGATATAATTCAAAAAGGCTGGTGTGAAAATACATCAGGATGAATCCCGCAAATCCCAGGATATTGCCCCATAGAATGGCGCGCTTTGCCCCGTACTTTACAATGAAAGCGCCGGCGAGAGGACCACACAGTCCCATAGCGATCATGTTGACGGTTGATGCAAAAGCAGCCTTCCACCCGAAATATTTGGTCAAGGAGGGAAGAAGATAGCTGAAAGATATCAGATACAAACCACCTATCACGCCCATGATGGAGGCTGTTAGAACATTAATCCAGCCGTAGAAGCCCTTCTCGCTTGTTGCCTTGAAAGCCATAGCCATACTCCTCTTTCGCGCCCGGCGCGAAAAGCCAAGACTGGTAAATTCTTCTACCCGGCGCTTTGCGCCAGGCAGCAAGCTTGTTTGCATTAGGATCAGGAGGACTGAAATTGCGATTCCCACCATATCATACTTAATGACGAATTACGGATGACGAATTACGGATGACGAATTACGGAGGGTGCAAACGGAAGTGGGACTCAAAACCTAATGGGCTTATGCCCTGGGAGCGCCGGCGTCCTCGCCGGCAGGCAGGTGCGCACATCGGGAATTTCCGAATTAATCAAAGAGCTGCAGCGACTTGTAGGGTTTTTGGCAAACATATCCGGTAGTCGTGAATATGTGCCGGCGAGGATGCCGGCACTCCCAGGCGCTGTTCTTTTTGCCTTTTGAGTCCCACTTCCGTTTGCACCCATTACGGATGAAAAACAATCCTTTGCGGTTCTCCGCAACAACGTGATAAAACGTTTTTTTCATTCGTCATTTGTAATTCGTAATTCGTAATTTGGGTTGAATCGTTTGAGTGGGGTAATTCGTATTACCCATGGGGTTTATGATAGATCCGTCGATGGCAGCTTTATCGGGAGCGCTGGTGAGTTTCGAGAACGAATCGACGCGGTTGCGCAATGGCGACCCTCAAGCCATTGCAACCCTGATGACGCGTTACCAACATCGCCTTTACCGCTATCTCCTGCGGATGGTATCGGAATCGGGCGCTGCAGAAGACCTGTTTCAGCAAACCTGGCTGCGAATTATCGAACGCTCTCGAAATTACGACGCACAGCGAAGTTTTGAGGGATGGCTTTTTGCCGTGGCGCATAACCTGGCTATCGATTATCTGCGCCGCCGGAAACCGGAA
>JAHFUH010000543.1:0-1778 GCA_023265215.1 Acidobacteriota bacterium | reverse complement strand
GCCGTATCCGGCTTGCATGTGTCGTTTCGAGAGGTTATCACCTTGCGGTTTGAGGAAGAAATGAAATTGGAGGAGATTGCCACCGTCTTGAGTTTGCCGATAGGCACGGTAAAAACGCGACTGCATCGAGGCCTCAAGGCGCTGCGGCATTCATTGACAAAGACATTGGGAACCGGAGTATGAATCGACACAATAAAGTTTACAGGCTTTTAAATCTGTCAGCAGCCGGCGCTCTCGATGAGAACGAACAAATGCAGGTACAGGACCACGTTGTTCAATGCGACTCGTGCCGCGATGAATTGAGCGACTGGGTTCTGCTGGCGGACACCTTGAAAAAACTGCCTACTCCGCAGGCACCATCCGCACTAATTTTGAAAATGCACCGGCTGCTCGAATTACGTATGGCATGTCAGCGGGAATCCCGCTGGAATTGGGCCATCCTTTCTTTCCTTGTACTATTTTCCTGGATCGCAGCGGGGATGAACTGGTTTTTTGTGCAGTTGTTCGACATACCTCTGGCCCGGTGGCTGGACGTGTCTTCCATGACGGTACGGGCGGCCTACATAGGGTTGACATGGTTGGCAACTGCGCTGGCTGCAGGATTGCTCGGCAAGCATCTGCAGCATAAGGAAGGAAACCTATGAAGAGCTTTATGGACGAGGTTCGAATAATCCCGCGCATTGTCTGGCCCATTGCGCTGCTGGCAGGTGGAGCATTCGCATATTTGATGATTCATTATGCGCCGAATAGCCCAAATATCAGCCAGTGGCCGACGATTGCCATAATCGGCTTTGCCTTCTCCCTTTTGTATGCAATCGTCAGTGTGTTATTGAGTGGATATGTTTACGCTGACGCCCGGCGCCGAGGCATGCGTTATGTCATGTGGACGCTCCTGACCATCTTCGTTATTTATGGAATCGGATTTATTCTGTACTTCGTTTTGCGCGACCCCCTTCTCGTTCACTGCCCGAAATGCAATGCAACCGGACGTTCCGGCTTTATCTTCTGCCCGCTATGCGGCGCAGAACTGGCGGCATCCTGTCCCGCCTGCAAGCGAGCCGTTGAACCGGAGTGGAAACGTTGCGTTTACTGCGGGATTGAGCTTGACGCGACTGCCAACCCGCTGAATGCGGCAATGCCGTCCGGGCGCATGTAAAGCGCTTCACCCGGATCCTCAAGCCATCGACTTAACAACTCCTTCACAATAATCAACTTCCCAATAAAGAAGTCAAATAATGGCAGGCAAAGTGAAAGCGCCGAAGGCGCGCTCTATACCAGCCTAGAACAATGCCGGCGACGCGAGCGTCAATTTATCCACAAAAGCGAGTTATTGCGGTTTCACGTTCCAAGGGCAATAGCTGATCGAGATCATCCCTGGAATCGAGATCGCTTAATTTCAGTTGGTGGTTGCGAGAAGCCCGTCGGCGCTTCGCCGACAATCTCCGTAATGGAGAAACATTTCTAAGTCATTCAGAAACATTTCTGCGTGGCTTGGAACATGGTCCCCGTGTTGCAGATCATGTTCTGGGCGATTCAGAATATGGTCGCAAAGCTTGAGACCATATTCTGGGTGGCTCGGAAAATTTTCCTGTTGAAATCGCCGCCGAATTTTTGCCAATTGAAAGCATAATTTCCAAAATTCGTCCAAAAGGCTTTTCTCGAACCGTTTTGCAGGACTTCTTTTCCGTTTTGACGGACAAACAGAAAGCGAGAAGCCGGAAAGAGACCAGGAACAGAGAGAAAGAATAATCGAAACTTGGCGAAACGGGTCGCGGTAG
>JAHFUH010000542.1 GCA_023265215.1 Acidobacteriota bacterium | reverse complement strand
GTTGATTCCGGAAGTGGGTGAAATCCTGGACACGACGGATCACGCGGCTGGGCGCAATCCCTATTATCAGCCTAAGAATTAGGTCAAGCTGCATTCGGAAGAAAAAAGGAACCGTTGAAAAATTAGGTTTTTTGATCTTTTTGGCTCAAAAGGGACTGCGGAACCACTGAAAATATAGGCAAAATGAGGTGTTCTGTTCGCGAATAGTGATAAATAGAGGCTTTTTTTGAAAAACGCCATTGCTTTTTTTCAGAATATCCGGAGAATGTCCCTAGATTATTTGCTGTGTTCGGGTAGGCAAACATATTTTCGCGGGAGGATTGAATGGCTGGAAAAGTAATGACAAAAGCTCAGTTGGTAACTCTGGTAGCGGACAAAGCAGGCCTGACAAAAGCCACGGCCGGCCAAGTCCTGGATCTCATCGCAGGAACTGCGGTAACCGAAACCAAGAAAAATGGCCAGTTCATTATTCCGGGCATCGGGAAGACAGTGAAATCTCAGAGGAAGGCCAGAATGGGGCGGAATCCGCAAACCGGCGCTGCCATTAAAATACCGGCGAAAACCGTCGTGAAATTCAGAGTGGCCAAAGCGTTCAAGGATGCTGTTGTCCCTCCAAAGAAGTAAGCCTTAACCGGCGCTTGTTGTCAAAGGCGCCGCATCGGACTTATTAGCCCTTATTTCTCGCCGGATTTTGCGTTGGGGCGAAGCCGGGTTGGTCACCGTAGCATATGTTCATATCTGCCCGTTTTGTCCAACAATGAACATGGTGAGAAATGAGGGCTAAAGACTTATTCTTCCGCCTGTTGTCCTGCTGATTCCCCTTTTGTATTGCATACTGCAGTCTGCTTTTTCTATAATAGCTAGGATTTATCCCATACTTCTCGAATATTCCGCGGGCCGTTTCACAGTGAATCAGGCCAATGCTCCCGGTTGTTTTGTCTCTCGTCGACGTCTATGAATAAAGCTCAAAGCAAATTCAGTCAGGGTTTGATATTCGGAGACCGCTTTCAGATTGATTCGCTTGTTTCAAATAGCGGGGTCGGGGAGGTGTATCTTTGTCACGATTTGAGTGAAGCGAAATCCCGGCTTGCGGTAAAAATATTGAGATCATTCAACGCAGAGCTAAAGGATTTGGATTTGTTGAGCCAGGAATTTTCTCTCCTGCGTAAAATAAGGCATCCCAACCTCGCCTGGATGCTGGAATTCGGAATTCTGGAAAAAACAAGAGATCTGTTCATTGTGGAAGAATACGTGGAAGGGAAGGACCTCTATTCCGGAACCGAAGAGATGGATTTGCCGGATTTGTTGAAAATCATATCGGACCTGTCACGGGCCATTCATTATCTTCATCTGCGGGGTATTACTCACGGAGATTTGAAACCCTCCAATGCGATTTTACTACAGGATCGAAAGCGGTTGAAGTTGTTGGATTTTGGATTGGCAGGCTGGATTCGGAAAACATCGCAGGATTACAGCAATGGTTCTCTTGCGTATATGGCGCCGGAAATTCTCATGGGCGGGAAAGCCAATCGGAGCTCCGACATGTATTCGCTTGGAATATTGATTTATCAATTGCTGACACGGCGACTTCCATTTGAGGACGAAGACCCTGGTTTCCTGGCACAGAAGCATCTGCAGGGAAGCATAGACTTGCGTCCAATCGAGTGCTTGAAGGATGGGATTCCGCTTTCTCGGTTGTTAATCCGTCTCCTGGATAAGGATCCGGCAAAGAGACTACAGTCCGGGGATGAGGTGGTCCAGTCCTTGCGCAAGACCATTGGCCCGGACCGCTCGGGATTGGATGTAAACGAACTGGAAAGCCAGTTTTCCGCGATCAGGCTGATAGGCAGGCAAAAGGAAATGTCTCAGCTAAGGGAGTGCGCCAGGCGTGTTCGCGAGAGCGGTCGAGGCTGGACAGTTTTTTTGGCAGGCGAGGCCGGTTCCGGCAAAACAAGATGCATGGAGGAGTTGAGAAACTGGGCGCTATTGGATGGCTGGAAAATTGTCGAAGGCGCTTGTCTAATGCGGGATGAAGCCTCCTATGGCCCCTACAGGCAGATTCTCAAAAAGACAGCGCCGTTTCAGGGTGAGGAGGTCTTTCGCTTTGGAGATGTTTCGCGAGTCGTTTCCGCCGGAGCTTTCGACACATCCCTGGAACATGCGGCTGGACAATTTCGGGATCTATTGACCAGGGAACTGGTCCGGCGAATGACCGATCATCCGACGCTGCTGCTTCTGCACGATTTTCATTGGGCGGATGAGGCGACCGGAACTGTTCTCGATTACCTGTGCTCCGATATCAAGGCGCATCCTGTATTCATGTGCGTTAGTTATAGGTCTGGAGAAAAGGCCAGCGAGGCAGTGGAAAGAGTTGTGGAACTATCCGTAAGGCAGGATCGCGGAGAAGTGCTTGCACTGGAGCCTCTGGCAAAGGAAAACGTGGAAGAACTGGTGGCAATCATGACGGCCGCCTCCGGATTGAAAGAAAGCCTGGGATCCTGGATCTTCCGCAGTGTTGGAGGGAATCCATTTTTCATCGAGGAATTATTGAAGCATCTGGTTGAGCAGGATTTTCTGCAGCAGCGTTCAGGCAAATGGAGATTCATTGAGGAAAGCTTGAACAAAATGGACGTTCCGGCCAGCATTGGAGCCGTCCTTCGTTGTCGAATTGAGCAACTATCTCCTTCCGGCCGGGAGATGGCGAGTTGGCTGGCTTTGTTTAACCGAGCCGTTTCAATGGATTTGCTTTCTTTGATTGTTGCGCCAAACGACTTGGATATGACTGAAGCTCTAAAAGAGCTGAGTCGCCGGCAGATGGTGCGGATTGACGCAACAAACGGAGAAACGACATTCGAGTTCCGGCATGCCCTTATTTCTGAAGTAATCCGGAATAATTTGCCCGGCAAGAAACGTCGAAGAATGCATCGCAGGATTGCCGAAGCTCTTGAACAGCAAGGCGCCGCAACAAACAACCTGCAGGAACTAACCATGCATTGTATGCAGGGGATAATGGGGGAAAAGGCTGTCCGTTACGCCATGTCGCTGGCGACCCAGGCGCGCTCAGAATTCGCTCACGAAAATGCGGTGCGCTGCTTTGAATTCATTTTTCGAGACCGGAGTGGCCTGACGACTGATGAGATCTGCAAAGCCGCAATTGAGGCCAGCGAGACAATGCTTGCGCTGGGCCGCATTAAAGAGTCCATTCATCTGCTGAAATCTGAAGTAAGCAACGGCAGAAAAATGGGATCCGATCTCAAGGCCAGAATGCTCATTCAGCTTGCATCTTCATACAGACATCTCGGAGATTTTTCTTCGCAGCAGGCATGCTGCAAGAGAAGTTTGAGGCTTCTTGGAAATCGGCTTAATTCAGAGGCAAAAAACCTAAAAGCAATGCTGTGGACTGAATTGGCGTTCGGGGCGATATTGCAATCCCATCCTAAACGCGGTTTGCCCTTTCTGAATCAAGCACTTCGGTTGTTCTCAGACTGCAGCGATTCTCTGTTGAAAGGTCGTCTACATATTCTTGCGGCTATTCTGCATCGCAATACTTGCAACCTAGACCAGGCACTTAATGCGAGCATAAAAGGTGAGTTCATTGTTCAAGCTTCAAGAGAATCCCACATAATCTGTTCCGCCCTTTCGACTAGTGGAACAATTCTGATGGCATTGGGAAGATATCCTACTGCTCTTGCGAAGCATAGGCAGGCTGCTATGCTGAGCGAAAAAAGCCGATCGGTTACAGTCAGGTCGCAGTGTTTAGCTAATTTGGCCGAATGCCTTTGTCGAATGGGGCAAACGACTGAAGCGCTTAAAATTGCGGAGATTGCAGAAAGGGCTGTAAGCGAATCTAACAATCCGGCTTTCAATTGTGCCTTCAACGCAATTATGGCGGAAATCAGGCTTGCCGCTGATGATTTCGGAGGAACTGGCCGAATCATTAATCATTTGATCAAGGAAGTTGCGCATACCCCAGCCTTGCACACGGTGGGGCATGTTCATTTTGTAGCTGCCAACCATTTTTTCACGTTGGGTCTTTTTGACGCAGCCCTGGAAAGTATCGATTATTTGTCTCGGAAGCAGACA
>JAHFUH010000541.1 GCA_023265215.1 Acidobacteriota bacterium | reverse complement strand
ACCGGTTTGCTCGGCACGCCCTACAATACAATTGAGAAAGCGGAAAAGAAAAAGAAAGTCCTGGTGATCGGCGGCGGGCCTGCCGGAATGTCGGCCGCCAGAGTCTCTGCTCTCCGGGGCCATGACGTGACGTTATATGAGAAGTCAACCTCTCTTGGAGGATTGCTGCCGCTTGCTTCGATAGTAAAGGGAACACACCCTGAAGATCTCTCGTTCATCATCAACTATTTCTCACGGCAACTTGCTAAACTTGGCGTGAAGGTTGAGCTCGGCAAGGAAGCAGAGCTTTCTTCAGTCGAAAGGATCAAGCCGGATGTTGTTTTCCTTGCCACCGGCGGCACTTCAACTGTTCCAAAGATTCCCGGCATCGATAAATCCAACGTAGTCAGCGGCGCGGCGCTCCATCGCAGACTGAAGTTCGCCTTGAAATTTTTCAAGCCGGAAACGATCAGAAGTCTAACGAAGTTTTACTTGCCAATGGCCAAAAAAGTAATTGTGATCGGTGGGGCAATTCAAGGCTGCGAGCTTGCTGAATTTCTCACAAAGCGGGGCCGGGCAGTTACCATCGTGGAAATGAAACCAACCATTGGCGAAGGCATGGTGGATGCGTTGCTTTCCAATCTCTTAACGTGGTTCAAGAAAGAAAGAGTGACGTTGATCAGCGGCGTGAAGGAGTACGTGGAAATCACCGACAGAGGTTTAACCATCATCACCAGGGATGGTGAAAGACAGACGATCGAAGCGGATAGCATCGTGACGGCTTTGCCGCTGACTCCAAACAATGAGCTGCTCAGTATCCTTAAAAAGAAAGTGGCCGAGGTATATGAGATTGGGGATTGCAGGGAACCGCTGCTGATCGCCGATGCTATTGGGACGGGCCTGCGCACCGCCCGCGAGGTGTAGTTTTAGAGCCTTCGAGTCCTGGAGTTATTTTAGATGCTCGAAGATTCGAATCGTGAGGCTGAAGATGAACAAGAAGGTTTTCGAAGATCTTAAGATTGCGGCCTTCAGCTGGGCAATGGTCGGCCCTCTGACACTGAAATTTTTTGCCGATTATGGGGCGACGGTTGTCCGGGTAGAAACGAGTCTGCGTCCCTGCGTGACAAGAACGTCGGCGCCCTACAAGGACAACATCCCCGGGCTCAACAGAAGCGGGTATTTCAATCACTTCAGCGCCAATATGATGAGCTTGTCGCTCAACATGAATACTCCCGAGGGTTTGGGAGTGGCTAAGGACCTAATCTCATGGGCTGACGTTGTGATGGAAAACTTCACGCCGGGCGTCATGGATAAATGGGGCCTCGGGTACGACGCGCTGACAAAAATCAAGCCCGATATCATTATGGTACGGCAGAATGGTTTCGGCACGGAAGGGCCTTATAAAAATCTTGCGGCCTTCGGCATGATCCTTGCAGCCATTGCAGGAATTCCAAATCATATTGGCTGGCCCGACAGAGGACCTCTGCCCGTCGGAGTGGGCGCCTATACCGACAGCATCAGTCCGCGTTTTGCTTCTGCAGCCCTTATCGCAGCGCTGGATTATCGCGACAGAACCGGGAAAGGCCAGCTCATCGATCTTGCGCAGTTTGAAACCGCGCTTTATTTCTTTTTGCCCGGCCTTCTGGACGCGGCTGTTAATGAAAGAGAACCCGCCCGGAACGGGAATGCCGTCGCTAATGCCGCTCCTCACAATGTATATGCGTGCAAGGGGAAGGAGCGATGGTGCACGATCGCGGTAACCAATGATGGGCAGTGGACGGCCTTTTGCAAAGCGATAAGCAGACCTGATTTGGAAACAGACCAGCGGTTCGACACATGGCAGCACAGGAAAGAGAACGAGAATGCATTGGACACAGTGGTTGAGGCATGGACGAAGGACCGGGCACCGGAAGAAATAATGACTGCATTGCAGGCAGCCGGCGTTCCCGCAGGAATTGTCCAGAATGCCGCGGATGTTTTCGAGGATCCGCAATTGCGCGAGCGCGGCCTATTCTGGCCGATCGAGCATAGCGAGATGGGCTCATTCACCCATTTAGGAGCAAGCATGGTCTTATCGAAGACACCGGCGCAGGCGTCAGCGCCAAGCCCATGTATGGGCGAGCATAATGAATATGTAATAACGAAAATCCTGGGCAAGACGGATGAAGAATTTGTCGAGCTTCTTGCCGCAGGTGTGCTGGAATAATTTTTGGAGGTTTCCTTATGGAACTCGAGTTCATAAAATACGAGAAAGAAGAACAGGTTGCATTCATTACCTTGAACCGGCCGGATAGGCTCAATGCAATCGGCCCGGAAATTTATCGAGATTGGACGGCGGCGTTAGACGAAGCTGAAAAAGATGATGATGTAAAAGTATGCGTCTTCAAAGGCGCGGGACGCGCTTTCAGCGCGGGTGCTGACCTGACGGGAGTCGGTTACGTTTACGGCATGAAAGACCCGAAATCCGGCGAAAAAGGCAAACAGCGTATTCCCCTAAGAGTCAAATTCGAATTCGACCGGCGTGTCTTTCTGGATTTCCATCGAAGAATTCTCTACTGCAAAAAGCTGACGATCGCTCAACTGCATACCTATTGTCTCGGTATCGCATTCAACATCATATCCCACTGCGACATGATCATCGCCAGCGAGGACTGCCAGATGGGACATGTGGAGGAACGTCTTGGCCAGGGCGGTATGACGCTTACGCCCATCATGATACTTCGTTGCGGCTTCACACGCGCGATGGAGCTTTGCCTTACCGGCAGGAAATTTAACGGCACCAAGGCTGCGGAATACAATCTGATCAATAAAGCCGTGCCGGCGGACAAACTCGACGAAGAGGTCCGGAACCTGGCGCACGGTCTGTGCCTCCACCCCAAAGACGGTATTGCGGTCGGCAAAGCAATGCGGGAGATGATTTACACGACCATGGGCATCGATCGTGGACTGGTCGATCATTACATCATGCACACCGTGCAGACCAACAGGGTCCTGGACGAGGGCGAGGTTAATTTCTTCAAAATGAGAAGAGATAAAGGTGTTCGAGAGGCTGCTCACGAGAAGAACGATTTCTTCAAAGTTCTGGATGATTTCGACAAATAGAAACGGGTTCCCGGAAATTGGTGCAATTGGTGCCTGGCACCAATTGCACCAATTTCCGGGCAATGAACTCTGACCCGTGAACTCTGAACGGAAAACGAAATGGATGCCTCCTATTCATTTGCCCGAAACTTTGTTAATACGAAATATGAAAACCTTCCACCGGAAGTCGTAGAGGCTACCAAGAAGGAGATTCTGGATCTCCTGGGAGTTGCGTTGGGCGGCGCCAATCAGCCGGGCGCGACGCATGTGTGCGAGCTTGTGAAAGAATGGGGCGGCAAGGAAGAGAGCAGCATTATCGGCAGTATGCAGAAAGTTCCGGCGCCGAATGCCGCGCAGGCCAACGCCACCATGGCCCACACGCTCGATTTCGACGACGTCCATGAAGCGGCAGTGATGCATCCGGGAATTGCGTCCATTCCTGTTGTAATGGCTGTAGGCGAGGCGCGGGGGAATCTGAACGGTAAAGAATTTATTGCCAGCACTGCGCTGGGCGTCGACATGATGTGTCGGCTGGCATTGGCGACAACGCCCGGCAAAAGCCCGATCGAATTGGGCTGGCATTTGACAACCCTGTTCGGTTTCATGGGTTCCGCGGCAACAGCAGCCCGAGTTATGAGTTTGAATGAAGAGAAAATAGTCGATGCCATCGGGATCGGCTATCACCAGAGCGCCGGCAATGGCCAATGCGTGAAGGACGGCGCCTTGACCAAAAGGCTTGGCCCAGGGTTTGCCGTAAAGGGTGGTATTACTGCCGCACTGATGGCGAAGGCCGGGGTGACCGGGGCAAAAAATTCCCTTGAAGGTGAATGGGGCCTATATAAGCAATACATGGATGGGGATTACAGTCCTGAAATTTTAACAGCGGATCTTGGGAAACGGTTCGAAGGCGTGAACGTCGCAATAAAGCCGTATCCATGTTGCCGTGGCATTCATCCTGCCATAGACGCAGGATTGGCATTGGCGATAGAAGAAGGTATCCGAAGCGGAGACATAAAGGAAATCG
>JAHFUH010000098.1 GCA_023265215.1 Acidobacteriota bacterium | reverse complement strand
AGCCTCCGGCAGCTGAATCCGAATCCAGTGCACGCGCTTTCGGTCTGCATCCAGCACTTGAACCCTTATCCCTTCTAATTCGAAAGCTTCGCCGGGGGCAGGAACACGGCCGAGGTAAGCCATGACAAGACCCGCAACAGTCGAGCAGTTCAAGTCATCATATTTCCTGTCCGTCAATTCCTCGATACGAGAAAGCTCCGTGCTGCCGCGCACCACAAAAGATCTAGGCCCCTCTTCGATAATTTTGCTGACTTTGGCTTCGTCCTCATCCCGGATCTCTCCAATGATTTCTTCCACCAGATCCTCTATGGTCACCAATCCGGCGACTCCGCCAAACTCATCGATTACAATTGCGGTGTAATCTCCCCTCTGCTGGAGATCTTTCAGCAATTTAGAAACAGGTTTAGTTCCGGGAACAAATAGCACCGGATTGACAAGTCCCGAAATCGGTTGGGATTCACGCCCCTGGATAAGCTCCGCCATCAACTGGCGTATGTATGCAATCCCAATGATATGGTCCATGTCTCCCCTGTAAATGGGAATCCTGGAATGACGATGCTGAACCATAACTTCCCGAAGCTCTGCCATTGTCACGTTTTCTTCGCAAGCCACAATTTTCGTTCGGGGAGTCATGACCTCTCGAACAAGTGTGTCGCCGAATTCCACCACGGACTGGATGAGCTTGGAATCCTCCTCCTGAATAATGCCTTCATCTTCCCCAATATCGAGATAGGCTTGTATTTCCTCATCAGTGGTTTCCGTCTCAGATTCGCCGCCGATCTTAGCCTCTTCGTGAAGCCGTTTGTAAAAATTCAGGAAGCTGGAAAGGGGAAGTGCAAGCGCATGGAGCACCCTATAAAAAGGCCCGAAAAATCGAAGCAGCCGGATGAGCTTATTTTCAGGCTCACTTTGAGTAAGAAGCCTGGGAAGCAGCTGACGAGAAACAATGGAAATCAAACAGATCTCGATAAAAGAGCTTATCAAACCTTGAATGAACCGTTGCTGCAGGTTCAGGTGCGTAATCAGAATGGCAATTATAATGAGAAATAGTTGAGTCCCAAGATTCAAGGGCACCAGGATCTGCATCTTGTTCTCAAGCACCAGCAAGAGTAAAGGAGAAACGGGTTCTTCCTGCCGCTCGGCCTGCATACGCAATGGAAGCGGGCTTGATTGAGTGATAGCGCTTTCGACAAGTGAAAGCAGAAACAAGCATCCCATAGAAAGAACGATTGCCGCTAATTCAAAATTAAGGCTGGTCATCGTGGCACTTGAGTTATGAAAGGGAGCCCATCCGTGAAGAACTTTCGTCGCATCAGCTTTGTTTGAAGCCGACTCATCCGGCATCCTTCGGATTCATGATCATAGCCCAAAAGATGCAAAATCCCGTGCAACAGGAGCTTGCGCAATTCTTTCTCAGGACTTACATGATGGCGAATCGCTTGATTGGCGGCCACTTCCGGGGCAATGACAATTTCTCCAAGAAATGGCGAACCTTCTATTACATCGCTGCCGTAGTTAAAGCTGAGCACGTCCGTTGCATAGTCTTTTTGACGATATCTAAAGTTGATCAATCGAATCTCCCTCGATTCCACCAGAGCTACTGAAAGCGTGGTTGTCGGCTGATCCAACGATCTGAGCACAGCGGCGCAAAATAGCGATACGGATTTCCTCTGAAAGCTAAACCGCCTTTGTCTGTTTATGATCTGGATCTTGAACCGCGGTATTTTCAGAGTCTGCGCGGATGTGTTTGAAGTCATAGCCTGGATAATCGATCCTTTGATGAAAAATGCCGGTAAATATTTTACAGAAGCCCTCTTTGACAAGCTGAACCTCTTTGAGCGTGATATCACATTCGTTCAGCTGATTGTCGCTGACAATGCCATCCACCAGACAATGAATCAGCCCCTGAATTTGCGCCACCGTCGGGATCCGCAAGCGTTCGGGATGCCGCCTCAACGGAAGCGGCCATCATGACAATGGCCGCTTCCTTAGTTTGCGGCTTAGGTCCTGGATAGCGGAAATCCGCTTCGATGATTTCCCTGTTTTTCTCGCCGACAGAATCCTTGGCTTTATGAAAGAAAAAGGCCATTACCCGGGTTCCGTGATGCTGAGGTATGATGTCGCTGATCTGCTGCGGCAGGCCTATCCCATTAGCCAGTTGCAGTCCATCTTTCACGTGGCTGGCGATGATATGATAGCTTGTCGATGGAGAGATCTCTTCGTGCATATTGCCGCCATAGCTTTGATTTTCCACGAAATACTCCGGCTTCAACATCTTCCCTGCATCATGGTAATAAGCTGCAACGCGGACGAGCAAAGGATTGGCGCCAATCGATTCAGCAGCCGCCTCGGCCAGAGTCGCGACCATCAGACTGTGATGATACGTACCGGGAGCCGCAACCGATAGCTTTCTTAGTGTGGGCGCATTAACATTCGACAGTTCCAAAAGCCGGATGTCCGTTACAATCTTAAAAAGATATTCAAAAGCGGGCAGAAGAATCGAAACTAGCGCGGAAGCAAGGATTCCACTCAACAGCGCCAGAGAGAATTGTTTCAGCATTCCGGAAAAGGCAAGCCGCGTCTGGTGTAGTATATTCAGGCCGCCCAGGCAAATGACATTGACAATCCCTATCGTAAGCCCTGCCTTGAGGAGTGCGGCGCGGTCTTTGTATTGCCGGATGTTGTAAATTCCTACAATACATCCGATGATCAAGTAAGCGGCCAGATTGACGTCGTTGTAGAAAAACCCTGCCAGGACTGAGAGCATTATACAAGACATTACGCCCAGGTTTACGTCAACCAGGAGGGTTATCAGCAGCGCTCCGAAGGCAAATGGAATCCCATAATATAAACTGGAGGAATTTTCCTGGAATCGCTGAAATTGGCCGCTCAGAATGTCGGCGGAAAAAGCAACCAGGCGCATCAACAACAGTTCCAGTGCAACAACGGCTAGGATAAGGGTTGTATACTTCCTGATCTGGCGATGACGTTTCTGATAGTGAACGAGATAGCGCCAGAGCGAGTAAACCAGGATCGCAACAAAAATGAAATAGCCGCTGAACTGCCAAATCAAGGAACGGGGCTTTTGCAAATTCCGCAGCCTATTCAGCTGGGAAATAATGGCAGGCGTTACCCCTTCGCCAGCATGGACAATCATTTGCCCCTGTTTAATCTGGACTTCCACCTGCTGCACTCGTGCAGCCGCTGCAGCACGCCGGACTGCAGTTTCCTTCTCGTGAATATCAAGAGTGGGAAAAAGCGCATTCTCCAGGTATAGAATCAGAATCGTTTTGTCGCGCTCCGATAGACCGGGCAAATCAATCTGGAATTGTCTCAGATATTCTTCTGCGGCAGGAATATCGCGAGCCAAATAAGCATCCGCAAGTGCATGCTCAAAATGATAGGATCTGTCCCGAATGATAATGCCGTTTTTCTGATCTTTTATGAATTTCTCCCTATTTTCAATAATACCGTCGCGCAAAACAACGTCCAAAATTTTCAGAAGCTTCCTTTCGAGATCCGGGTTGAAGCGTAGTTTCAGGAGAACGGGAAGAGTTTTCGGGGGAAGTGTTTTAATCTTGCTGCGCAATTTATTGAGGAATTCCTGCTCTTCGGCGGCAGACAGTTTCATTTGCTGCTGCGTTACGCCGCGTTGGAACAAGATGCTGCGAGCGTCCGAAAAAGCAGAGGCAATCGCTTTTTCACGACCGGCGATAAGATCGGTATCGAGGTGGTATAAGGCCGGAACAACCCTTTCTGCTTCGGCCTGCTTCAGAGCTGTGGCTTCTGCGTCCTCATACTTGGCATCCTGAAATGCGCGAAAGTCCTCATCGGCTATTTGCCCGGCCTTGTAATCCGGGATTGTTTGAAACCTAAAGCCAATTAAAATGAGGGCTGTTACGGCAGTCGCAAGAATTCCGAACAGCAGATCGCTCCAAGTGATATTGCTCCTCAAGTCCTCGATCAGCCTTAAATACCATCGCTGCTTGGGCTGTTCCCACCATTTATTAAAAGTAACCATTTAGGTCATCACGAACCCAAAAATTACAACGCCACCGATTTAGCAGATTTCATGGATACATTATACAGGCATATCCGTGCAACCCGTTAAATCGATGGCGTCTTACAAACTCCGAATATTTAGGAAGACTTGAGTTTCTTCACTTCTTCAGTTAATGCGGGCAATACGGCAAAAAGATCTCCCACGATGCCATAGTCCGCAATATTGAATATGGGCGCATCCGGATCTTTGTTGATAGCCACAATATACCTGGAAGAGGACATGCCCGCCAGGTGTTGAATTGCTCCGCTGATGCCGCAAGCTACATAGAGAGTCGGGGACACCGTTTTACCTGTCTGCCCCACCTGATGCTGATGGTCTATCCATCCGGCGTCCACAGCGGCACGAGAAGCTCCCAATGCACCGCCCAATGCATCAGCTAACTGCTCAATAATCGGAAAATTTTCAGGCCCTTTCACGCCCCGTCCGCCGGACACTATTATGTTCGCTTCCGTTAGCTCGACCTTTTGCCCCACAGATGCCTGAATGCTCTTGACTGATGCGCGAATTTGCTCTGGCTTCAGTTCCGGAGTAAAGTCAATAATTTCGGCCTTCCGAGAGGCATCCGCAGCTCCCGCCGAGAAAACGTTTGGCCGAAGTGTAGCCATTGCCGGGGTCATAAGAAGTTGGACTTTTGCGGATGCTTTTCCCGCATAGATCGGGCGGACACACTCAAGCTGTTTATCGCCCACAATATTAGCTTCAATGCAATCCTGCGCCAATCCCACTCCGAGCCGAGCCGCGACTCGCGGCAATAGATCACGTCCCATTGAACTGGCGGCGCTCAAAATAATTCTTGGCTCGATCTGTTTTACAGCTTGAACGACCGCCGCACAATATCCTTCCGTCGAGTAGGCATTCAACAGCTCATTTTGAGCTCGCATTATTTTGTTGGCGCCGTATTGCGCAAGATCAACAGAGAGTTCACCACCGCCGATGCGAACAGCCGTAACAGATTCCTGCATTTGATCCGCTAATTTGCGCCCAGCCGCCAATGCTTCCAGAGAAGTTTTTTTGACCTTGCCTTCGCGTTCTTCTATGAATACCAGTATCCCCTGAGCCATCTCCCCTCCTCTGAATTTCCCTAAATGACCTTTGCTTCTTCGTGAAGAAGTTTCACTAATTGAGGCACCACTTCAGCAACCTCGCCTTTGAGGATTTTCCCAGGCGGACGCGATGGGGGCAAACTTACCTGTTCGACAGATATTCGTGGTTTCAAATCGTCTGCGGAGAGCCCCAGTGAAGATAGAGCCTGGACTGCAATCTGTTTTTTCTTTGCAGCCATAATTCCTTTCAGCGAGGCGTATCGGGGCACATTGAGCCCTTTTTGAGCCGTTATGACTGCCGGCAATTTCCCTTCGATTATTTCCTGGGCGCCTTCAATATCCCTTTCGGCTCGAAATCCTCCATCCTGGATATCCAGCTTCGTCACAACGGATGCCTGAGGCAAATCCAGCTGTTCCGCCACTACGGCGGGCACTTGCCCGTTATCAACTCCGATTGCGTGCTTTCCGAAAAGTATCAAGTCCGGTTTAAGATCGCGGCATACGCGAGCCAGTACCGTGCCGATTATAAAAGAATCAGCCTTTTCAAGGGAAGGATCCTGGACCAGGATGGCAGAATCCGCGCCCATTGCCAGGCATGTTCGAAGTCCCGCAGATGCGGTTTCGGCCCCTGCTCCCACAACCACGACTTCGCCGCCAAGCTTCTCCTTGATTTTGAGAGCCTCTTCCACGGCGAATTCATCATAGGGGTTCACAACAAATGTCACATCGGACAACTCTATCTCTTTCCCGCTCGAAGTAATTTTGATTTTGATAGCTGTATCCGGAACATATTTAACGCAAACAACTATCTTCATGATAAATTCCCCTTTTATTCGACTTCTGTTCGTATAGCGCCCAACTGCTGCGTCATGCGATTTCCAAGCACGCTGCGATCACAATTCGGTTTTCTCTTCTTTAGTTTACATGCGCTTCAACATATTCAATTGCGTTCTGAACAGTTTTGATCTTCTCGGCATCCTCGTCCGGGATTTCAATTCCAAACGCCTCTTCAAACGCCATAACAAGTTCAATAGTATCCAGAGAGTCGGCGCCAAGATCGTCAACAAACGATGCATTGCCAGTAACTTCAGCTTCGTTGACGCCCAACTGATCTACAATAATCGACTTAACTTTTTCTTCTACTGATGCCATCCTAATCCTCCTCTTTCATATAGGTCTCTGCGGCGGAAAGGCTCACATTTTAGCACCCACAAAGATGGAAGCAAGCTATTCGATAAGGCAAATGATAAATAAGCAAGCCTGGAGGAATCACACTCCAATACTTAGCGCTGCAATTCCGCTCCAAATCGAACGCTGAGTTTTCGATCGAAAGAATCTTTAAATAAATTCAGGTTGTGAGTGTATCCGTGGTTATTTGACTCAGCTCCATTTCCAGCTTGGCATTCACCTGGTTCTCCGCAAATTCCTTGGCAACGCGAATAGCATTCTTTATTGCATTGCTGCTGGACCTCCCGTGGCAAATAATGGAAACTCCTCGAAGCCCCAAGAGCGGAGCTCCACCATATTCCGAATAATCGAGGCGTTTTTTCAGGCGCTTGAACGATTGCTGGCTCAACAGGGCGCCCAACTTGGCCTGAAGGTTGCTAGACAGCTCGTTTTTCAGAAGCTTCAAAACGGTTTCGATCAACCCCTCGCTTGTCTTAAGAGCTACATTACCCGTAAACCCATCGCACACAATCACATCTGCCCGACCGTTATAAATGTCCCGGCCTTCGACATTGCCGATAAAATTGAGTTGAAGAAGTTTGAGAGCCTTGTGGACCTCTTTGGTGAGTTCGTTGCCTTTGGACTCTTCTTCGCCGACAGACATCAAACCGACACGCGGGGAAGAAACTCCGATGATCTTCTTGCTGAACAGATGCCCCATTACGGCGAACTGAACAAGGTGATGAGGCTTGCAGGTAATGTTGGCCCCCACATCCAGCAGCACAGCAGGGTTTCCAAGGGTCGGGAGAATAGCCGCCAACGCCGGCCTGTCAACACCAGGCACAGCGCCGAATACCATTTTCGAGGTTGCCATAACAGCGCCGGTGTTGCCGGCGCTAACCAGTCCGCTGGCCACCTTATCCCGAACAAGATCTGCCGCTATTCTTATAGACGAGTCCTTCTTTTTTCTAAGAGCAGTTGTGGGGAGTTCATCCATTGCGACGACTTGCGTGGCATTCCGGATTTCGATGGATAGTCTTTCACCTCCGGCTTCTTTCAGCTTTGGAGCCAGCTCAGACTCTTTTCCCACAAGAATTACATGCACATCAAACGCTTTTGCGGCTTGAACCGCGCCTTCTATTTCGCTGGTTGGAGAGTTATCGCTCCCCATACCATCCACGGCAATCTTGATCATGTGAACAAAAAGTCCTTGAGCAATTTCGATTAAATTACGGCTGCTTAGACCTCTTCTTCGCCTTTCATCACCTGCCGCCCTTTGTAAAAACCACACTTAGGGCAAGCCTGGTGCGGAGGCTTCGGCTCCAGGCATTGAGGACAGACGCTTGGACTTATCGGCTGCAAAAAGTCATGCGCCCGGCGTTTGCCGCGGCGTGACTTGGAATGTCTCCTTTTCGGATTAGGCATGAATACTGTTCTCCATAACGGGGGAATTGGATTTTGAAAAAGGCCCAACAATAGAATTCATTTGTCCATCTTCTTCTTGAAGTCCAACAACATGGACAAGCAGGAACCCGATTCTTCCTTAACGCATTGGCAAGCCTTCTCATTTAAATCAGCGCCACACTTATAACAAAGCCCTTTGCAATCCTCTCGGCAAATAAAATTCATGGGCATTGCAAGCTCAATTTGTTCAAGGACCATCAGGTTCACGTCAAAGGCTACGCCATCGTAATACCCTACCCCCATGTCATCATATTTGAGTTCGATCTCCCCATCTTCACTCGTCCATTTCGGCTGCGGCAAATAGGAAAGATCAAAACTGGTTGCAAAGACGCGAAAAAACTCCTTGTCGCAGCGGGAGCAAACGAAACGGATTGCCGTCTGCACAGTTCCATCCACATGCAAATTATGATCCTTGTGTGTCAGGACAAAATCAGTTACCACCGGTTCGTTCAGCGCCGCATCTTCATGAATAAACCTGATTTCCCCGACAGGGAAAGCATGATGTACATGAAGCGGCTCCGATTTTAAATTCTCGATTTCAATGAACACGGTAAATGCTCCCACCTTAAGCGAAGGGGAAATTATATTATCGGTGGAACCTTTGTCAAGGATAAAGCCCGGAGATTTCAAGCACTTACGCCCTGTGTTCAAAGCTCATCAAGTTACCCAAAGGCTCACGAAATCATTACGGATTGGTTTTCTGAATCTTGTCCAATTCCGCTGCCACCTGCTGCTTGAGAGCGCTCATGGCAACTCCCTGCGAACTGGCGTCTCGCAAGACTTTGATGGCTTCATCACGCTTGCCTTGGGCAACCAGCACGCGGGACAATTCTATGCTCAGGTCTTCTTTAGGGATGGAGCATTGCGGGTCCTTAATCATCCCGTCCAGAATTTCCTTGGCACCCTTGTAGTTGCCGGTGGAAGCTTCATCTCTGGCCAAAACCTTTTTCGCAAGATAGCCGAGCGTGCGAATCCTCGAATTCCCTGCTACGGACTCAAGATTCTGGCCAGCCTCTTTCTTTTGACCGAGCTGGAGTTGAGCCAAGCCTAGGTAGTAGCGGGCTACTATCGAAACCTTCGAATAGCCATACCCTGAAGCCAACGAGGAGAATTCCTTTGCAGCAGCTTGATATTTTTCAGTATCGCTCTTAAAAACCGGAGCGGGTCCTTTGGCAAACGGGTCATTGGTTGCATCCGGTGCGACCTGCGCATGGAAAAACTCAATTCCCTTTCCTAATCGCTCTTGAGCCTGCATTTCCCGATTCCCAAGGTACTGCAGCCCGCCGTATATTCCGACCGAGAGCACTGCAGCGGCGGCAATCACAATTCCGATAGTCCGGCCCTGAGTTTGGAAGAATTCAATCAGCCGCACCATGGCTTCGTGCACAGGATCCTCTGCCAATATTTCTTTTCGAGTAAGCTTGTTAGTGCCCACAGTACCCTTTCTTTTCGAACCTGAAATGACCATCAAAAATATCACACCTTTCAACTGCGCACAAGCAATCATCGGTCGACAGCTGGCAGTGAAATAAAGAAGGCAGCATTTGCCGCTCCCTACAGACGGACAATAGATCCTTGAAATTGCTGATGAGAAAAGCACTGTAAGATGCTATGATATTTTGCCACGAAAATATCATTTGGATGGGGATTTCAGCTCATGCTCGATGCACCCATTTGGAGGTTAGGATGAAGAGAGTTTTTTGTTTGTTTTTACTGATTCTGGGAACTGTCTGTTACGCTTCGCTCAGCGTTTCGGGCGCCAGTCCGCAAGCCGCGGACAATGCAAAGCTTACCATAGCCTACAGCAGCAATCTTTTGGGATATACGGAACCGTGTGGCTGAGCTGACACCGGAGCACAGCTCGGCGGGCTGTATAAAAAAGCAAGCTATCTTGAACAATACAAAAAGGATCATGGCGGCGGATTGGTCATAGTCGACTCGGGCGATCTTCTGAACGAAGATGAAGAAGTGTCGGATTCAGTCATAAAATCCGCCAAGCTCAAGGCGGAGCTTATAGCGGAAGTTTTCACTTCCATCGGCATTGACGCTGTTGAAGTTGGGGAACTGGACCTTGCTCTGGGAATTAACAATCTCAAAGACCTGCAGAAAAAATATAACTTCCCCTTTGTGTGCGCCAACCTCGTCGACAAGAAAAATGTCCCTATTTTCAAACGCTATATCATCAAGAAGGTTAATGGCAAGAATGTCGGGATTTTCGGAATTATCGGAGACACTTCCGAAATGGCCGCAAAGGTAAAGGAAATCACCAAAGACGCGGCAAGCGTAACCGATCCTTTGGCAGCCGCTACGGCAGTTATGAAAGAACTGACCGGCAAGGTTGATTATGTAGTCGCCCTGACGCATCAGGGAACCAATCGAGACTGGGTCATTGCCAGAAGGGTTCCCGGAATCGACCTGGTCGTCGGAGGGCATGATCAACAAAAAACCAAAGACCCAAATGAAGCGGACAAGACCCTGATTGTTCAAGCCGGAGTAAAAGGGCAATACCTGGGAATGATGGAAGTAACCCTGGGCGCAACCAAGACGTCAAAAAATACTCTGTTTGCCCTTGGGGATGATGTTCCCAACGATCCAAAAATCAAAGCCAGGATAAGCAAGTATAACGACGATGTGGCCAGCCTTTACAACACCCCCGGTGCAGGCGCAACAACCCAGCCCGCGGCTGCGGATGTGAAGCTTAGCCTTAATGCATGCGAGATGTGCCACGCAGACCAGGTAGCCAAATGGAAAACCACTGATCACGCAAAGGCGTATGACACGCTGGTCAAGAAGACCAAGCAGTTCGATCCGAGTTGCCTCAAGTGCCATACCACGCGTTATGAGCAGCCGGAAGGTTTTTCGATGAAGCTGCAGCAGATGGAACTGGTAAATGTTCAGTGTGAGTCCTGTCATGGATTCAGAAAACAACACATAACAGACCTGAAGCCGGCCGCGCAGAAGGTTAAGATAGCTCTCTGCATTACATGCCACACTGCCGACCGGTGTCCAACCTTCGAGAAGGACGAACAGAAGGTCATGGAAAAAATCAAGCACTGGAAATAATCACTTCAGAAGATCCAAGGCTCCCTTTCCGGGAGCCCTGGATCTAATTCTCCATCCCCAGATTTTAAACTGCGCTTCAAATCTTTCCCTATTCACAATTCCCCCTATGGCCCTTAACTCTAAACGCTGAATAGAGAGCCTCAGCGGGAAACCTTTAACTTTATTTTATCCGTTCACTCGTGCTATAAGGGGTTGCTCTAAAATTAATAAGATACAAAAGTCCCGCGCCGCCGGGACGCAAATCTGAAGCCTGAATTTGTTCTTCTTTACAGCAAAGAGGAAAAAAATGACAACAGAAGAGAGATTGACGCAGATTGTGGGGTCTGGCCAGGTAAGCCAGGACACCGCAAAACTTAATTCCTATGCGAGCGATATCAGTTTTGTAAATTCGATAAAGCCCCGGTATGTGGTCCAACCCAAAACAAGCCAGGCTGTCCAGCAGCTGATCAAGCTGGCGAATGAAAGCCAAATCCCCCTGATCCCGGTCAGTTCGGGCGCGCCCCATTTTCGCGGCGACACTGTTCCAGGAATTGGAGGGGCCATCATTGTTGACCTGAGCATGATGAAAAAAATCATCTTCGTTGATCGGGCGCGCCGGGTTGCGATGGTCGAACCCGGCGTTACATTTGGCGAGCTTATCCCTGCCGCGAACAAAGAGGGGCTGCGGCTCAACATGCCTTTATTGCCTCGGCAGTCCAAGTCTGTGGTGGGAAGTATGCTGGAGAGGGAGCCCGTGATAATGCCCAAATATCAATGGGACATGTCCGATCCATTGGCCTGCACCGGACTGTTTTTTGGAACCGGAGACGAGTTCCGAACCGGCCAGGCCGCGGGGCCCGGCAATATAGAAGAGCAGTGGACCGTTGGAGGCGTACAAAAAGCTCCGTATGGGCCCGGAACCGCTTCCTTCCATAGGATTGTCCAGGGAGCCCAAGGAACTATGGGCATTGTCACATGGGCGTCCTTGCGATGTGAAATACTCCCCAGTCTTGAAGAACCCTTCGCAGTTTGCTCTTCAAAACTTGATACTTTGCTCGATCTCACTTCATGGCTGATAAGGCTCCGAATAGTTAATGAATGCTTCATTCTCAATAGCACTAATCTGGCAGCCATCTTCGCAAAAAGCTGGCCTGCGGATTATCAGGCTCTCAAAAATGCCTTGCCGGCATGGACTCTTTTCTTCGCCGTCGCCGGTTATGAATATCTGCCCGAAGAGAGAGTTGGCTCTTATATCAAAGACATCACCGACCTGACGCAACGGATGGGAGTGGAAGTGGCAAAATCCGCGGGCGGGATTTCCGCGAACGAAATCTTGAAAGCGGTTCGGAAACCTTCGCCGGAGCCTTACTGGAAGCTTCGATATAGAGGAGCTAGCCAGGACATATTCTTCCTGACGATCAATGACATGGTTGAAAGCCAAATCAAGATCATAAGCGATCTTGACGATAAATACGGCTACCCGACTTCGGACATGGGAGTTTATATTCAGCCCGTGGTTCAAGGCACTGGCTGCCATTGTGAATTCAATCTCTTTTACGATTCCGGAAACTCAAAAGAGCTTGATCGAGTCAAAGAGCTTTCCTCCTCCGCCGTCAAGAGTTTGATCGCCAAAGGCGCGTTCTTCTCAAGGCCCTATGGCGAAAACGCAGCGATGGTTCTCAACAGAGACGCGGCCAGCCTTTCCGTTTTGCAAAAATTAAAAAAGATCTTTGATCCGAACAACATCATGAATCCCGGGAAAGTTTGCTTTTAGTAAAATTGAAAAGTCCATTTATTGATAATTGATTGGGGAGGTTCCGAATATGGAGCTGGAACAGTATAAGGGTG
>JAHFUH010000097.1 GCA_023265215.1 Acidobacteriota bacterium | reverse complement strand
ACGATGCCGCATATAAGAGTCGAGCTTGAGTCATTTTGCGCCCAAGCTGCCGAGACACAGATTCCACCGGCCAATTTAGTATTTGAGACTTATAAGGCATGCGTATCAACTGCCAACCGAAATCTATTGCGACAGATGCTGGAACAATTTGAAGCCCTCCTTGGATACGAAGCGTCACTCGTCAGCCTCACCGAAGACCCTGTGAAAGCACAGATGGTCGGGAATAAAGCATTGCGTCATGCCATTGAGGTGTTGAGGGATTTCAGCATTGACCAGTTTATGGTTTCGTCTGTGATAGCGCTAAATGACGAGTTTCAGAAAAACGCAGCTCAGATTGTTAAGCTTGAGCCCTTTTGCGTTGCGCTTGCGCAGGCTGCCGGTGTCCGAGAATCCTTTGTTGGTTCGATCCGTGCTGTTGTTGTTGGAATTGAGTTGCTTGGCAAATTGCCACGTTGGCTTTGGAGCAAACGCTCGACGAGAGTTATCGATGAAGCTTATCAGACTATACTGGAACGATCAGCCGAACAGGCAACCGAGCTTCTCCAACGTCGTGGTCAACTTTCAAAAGAATTCGACCTGCAGCTGCTCCCGCCTGCCGGCGAGCTGCGTCGCCATGCAATTGAGCTGAAGGTTAGCAACGCTTTTACTGCCTTTTTTCGTTCCGCATGCCGCGACGCAAAACGGGCATATCGAAGCATAGCTCACGATGATCAGAAGAAGCGGCAAGCCGAAATGGCTGATGGGCTACTCCGTTGTGCTGAATGCCTGACAGACACCGAAACACTGACTCTTAGCCCGGCTCTCAAAGAGATCTGCGGTGTGCACTTTGCTGGATTGATAACTCCATTTTCCGAATTGGTGGAAGTTGCACGATGGGCAAACAGCGTTCGCAAGAGATTGGCGGGATTCGGCGAAATGGGTCTTTGCGTCCGCGACTTGCTCTTTAGCGGGACCCTTGATCAACTTGATGCACTTGAAGCGTTTCGCGAACGCGCTGATCTCGATTCGCTGACAACCGTTCTCGAAAAAATCATTGCCCACGATGGTATCAACTGGAGTGACTTAGCTCAGCGACAGCGGACCCGAGCAGATAAAATGAACACGGTGGCAGACATTTTCAAACGAGCGGCATTGAGAAGCAATTGTAATCATCGGGATATCAAAGCTGCGATAGATGAGCTGGAGTCTATTGAGAAAACGAGTGCTGCTATCGAAATAAATCTTAAAGGGCTTGGTTTGGTAGGCGGCAATCTTGCTGCATTGCGGGATAATTATGAAGCGCTGAGCGACACATGGGAATTTGCGGAGAATGTCTCTTCGTGGAAATTACCACAGTCGTTTATTGAATACCTTTTCGCGGGCCTGTCGCATATTGCCGACCTCCAGTTGATGGCAACAGATCTAGCGAGCGCCTGTTCTGCTGTTGCTGTTTGTGAAGACGAGGCGAACAAACTAGCAGAATTTGATGTCACGCTATGGTGCCGCACAGTTTCTTTCGCAGGGGCGCCACTGCAGCAGCTTATGGAGCGTAATCAGAGTGCTGTGAATAATGTCTCGGGGCTCCGTGATTACCTGAACTTCCTGTTGGCAGAAGATGAAGCCTGTGATCTGAGTATTGGTCCCGTTCTTTTGGTGTATTCTCGTGGCGGTTTCGATTACAGTCACTTGTCCCAGGCCGTGGAGTTCGTGTTTTATCGCTCTGCCGCCGAGGCGCTGCTAAATGCCAGTCCTCGGCTGAAAACGCATTCAGGTGCGACCCACCAGGAACTGAGGAAACGCTTTCGGGCATTAGATCGCGAATACCTCAAACTGCGTCGTGAGCAGCTCGCGATTGCATTGACGCAGCGCCCATGTCCTCCGGGAAATTCTTTCGGTCCTGTTGCGGAGTTGACAGAACAAGCATTGATCGCACGAGTTGCCGGTCAGACCCGGCCGCGAATTGCTGTTCGGGATCTCATTCGTCGAGCAGGAAAAGCAATGCAAGCACTCAAGCCATGCTGGATGATGAGCCCGATGTCGGTTGCACAATACCTCGAACCTGGCAAGCTTCAGTTTGACCTTGTCATAATGGATGAGGCCTCACAAATACGGCCAGAAGAGGCGTTGGGTGGAATCGCACGAGGCAAGAAGGCAGTTATTGTTGGAGACCAGATGCAGTTGCCGCCAACCCCCTTTTTCCAGAAGCTTTCAGCTGGCAGTGCTACAGAGGAAGATGATTTCGAAGAAGAGACTAAGCAGGATTCTGTTCTGGAGGCGGCTGCAGGGCGATTCCATCCATCGCGTCGGCTGAAATGGCATTACCGATCTGAGCATGGTTCATTGATTATGTTTTCTAATGCCGAGTTCTACGACAATCAGCTAACCGTATTTCCATCGCCCTACTATGATCACCCCGAGTATGGCGTTTCTCTGGTGCAAACGGATGGAATTTACGAAGCGGGTGCAAACGAGATAGAGGGCAAGACCGTTGTCAAAGCAGCTATTGATTTTATGAAGAAATGCCCAAAACAGTCGCTCGGAATCGTTGCCATAAATGCGAAACAGGCCGAATTCATACGTGAAGAATTGGATCGAGCAGTAGCTCTCGATGCGGAGGCTGCAGCATTCGTACAAAGCTGGGAACCGACACTCGAATCGATTTTTGTTAAGAACCTTGAGAATGTCCAGGGCGATGAGCGAGATGTCATTTTCATCTCCACGGTTTATGGTAAAGATCGAATCGGGAACTTCTATCAGCGCTTCGGGCCAATAAATGGCGTTTATGGCCACAGACGACTGAACGTCTTGTTCACTCGTGCGAAAAAGCGGGTAACTGTATTTACCTCGATGTCTCCCGAAGATATTCAAGATGAGGGCAAGCATTGGGGCGTAAAGGTGCTAAAAGGGTATTTGCGGTTCGCTAGGGACGGAATCGTGGCTGCCCCGAACCTAAGCAGCGGTGAATGCGAGAGTGAATTCGAGCAATGGGTCCTAGAAGTTCTGCGTGCCAGCGGTTATGAAGGTGTTCCGCAGGTGGGAGTATGCGGTTATCGCATAGATATCGCTGTGCGCCACCCGGCAAAACCCGGCGTTTTCTTATGCGGCGTCGAATGCGATGGCGCAACGTACCACAGTGGTCGATCCGTCCGTGAGCGAGATCGATTGCGCCAAGAGATCCTTGAAAAATATGGATGGAAACTGTATCGCATCTGGTCTACAGACTGGTTCAGAAATCCCAGCCTTCAGACCAAACAGCTCCTGGCCTATTTGCAGCAGCTGCACCAACCGGTTCGCTGCTAACCGGCATAAGACACTGTTTGCCTTGAATCCTCTCATTTTACAGGCACTCTATTTTTTGAGAAAGGTCCGCACGCAAAGGTGCGATGAATGCAGAGTCTGAAGATTCTTTCGCATACCGAAGAAATTGTTGGAACTGGCCGAAGCGGAACAGAGGCGAGGTAGATGAGAGGATGAAAGCTGATGACGCTAATGGTTGGGGAGATTTGAGAAGATTGATTATTAAAACTGGTGCCGGGGGGGCGGAATTGAACCGTCGACACACGGATTTTCAGTACGCGCTTCGACAGCACCCAATTATTTGCTCAATTACCCGCAGCCGCGGCTGGGGCAGGCTTCTGATTTCTGAACAGGGCGCCAAGGACCTGGCGGAGCAAAGCGGATCGCTGCCCCAGCAAGTCGAACAGATCCTCGCGATCAATGCGCAGCGCAAGGCCGTTTTTCATGATGCAGGCGCGAAACTTGAAATCGATCCCGGCGAGCGTTTCATAAATGCCGATCACGTCGGAAGGAGCGGCAATAATGGGAGATTCCTCGCTCCCCTCGATGGATAGCTCGCCGGATAGGATGGCGTATATTGCCGGCCGGTCGGCTTCCGTAAAAAGCTCCGATCCGGCTGCAAGCGGTATCTCGCTTGCGATAGCAGCCAGAGCGATTATTTCGTCCGGAGACACCTGGGAAAACGCCGGAATAGTTTTGAGCACCAGACCTTTTTCGATTGAATTAAGGTTGCCGTTGGCCGGCAAAGCAGAGCGTGTCGAATCATGTCCCTTCACTACCAGACGTCCGGCGTGGGAATCCCGGCTAAGCATCTGAAAAAGTCCGGGGACGAGATCGCTGTTGTCCGCCAGAAGCGCTTGTATTTCTTCGCTGGTCAGGGTCAGGCACACCGCCATACCCGAGGCCCTCACCGATTCAGCCATAGGACGCTCTTCCAGCACTTCCTGAAATGCCAACACCGCGGGAGCTTCAATGTGGCGAGTCTCCCCGCCCGGTCGGGTGACTGCCACGCGGCCATTCAGCAGAAACTGAACGTCTTCCGGAACCAAAGCCTCCTGGCAGAGCATTCGTCCCGGCTCGGATCGCACTTGTCGCCCGGCATCGCATATCCGGAATATCTCGTCCACTGTCACAGAACCAAATAGGGGCAGGCTGCGCATCTGATTTGCCAGATCGACCGAGGGGAGCGGATCGAGCCATATCAAGCGACGCTTGGGCGCCGGCATGCGTAATTCATGAAGCACCCAGGAGGCAGTTTCGAGCACGTGCCGGTCGAGCGCGTCCCGCGTTGCCAGCACCCGGTCCAGCTCTTCGGCATAAATGGAGAGCCTCTGCTGCCAGACGAAGTAAATCGCTGCGGATGCCACTACCTGATCGCTATCGTTAATGAGTTCAGTCAGCGCCGCTTCGGGCCTGGATTTCTTTTCTTGGAATAACGGCAAACCATTCCCATCCGGCGTGTCTTCGAGGAGCGGAATCAGAGATTTTCTTATCCCGCCTACAAGAATGTTGTCCAGATACTCGAGTGTGCCCGCGCGCGACCGCTGGTCCCCGTGTTCAATCGCATGGCGCACAGCGGCGATATCTTTCCATGGGTAAAGCAGGCTTAAGAGCCGGAAGATTCGGTCCAGAACTCTTTTCATCTTTTCTGTTACTGCTCTCGCCACCAGAGCATCCTTGTAGCCGTTTTGTGATGTAAGCAATAGCCTGTGCAAACGGAGATACCTTGTATAGCCTGCGCTTTCCTGCGGAATTAGAGATTCGATCCGGTGGTGATTGAAAGCAAGATCAGGTTTTATCCGGTGAATTCTCTCCAGCGCGGAGATGATATGAAAGCGGAGAAAATCATCTTTCTCATCCAGCGCTTCAATCAGAATGCTCATTGCCTTCTGGCACGGGATTCGCGCGATGGTCCCCGGAATGTGCCGCCGAATCCAGATGTCTTCTCCCGGATCGTGCAGGAAATGCATGAGAATCGGC
The DNA here is from genome assembly GCA_023265215.1 of Acidobacteriota bacterium. GTDB lineage: Bacteria > Acidobacteriota > UBA6911 > UBA6911 > UBA6911 > UBA6911. Next base: position 7,421 of record JAHFUH010000097.1, on the reverse strand, counting down.
AGCACCGGTTCGCCAAAACCTACCAGCAGTTCGCGGGCGCTGCTTTTCTGCCGCCGGTTGCGCAGCAAAGATATCAGAGTGGGTATAAAAATGAAGTCGGTGGTTCCAAGCCTCCGGGTGCTTCTCATCGCTTCTTCGGCGACTTCCGGATTTGGATCATTCAGCAATGGAATCAAGAGCCGGCGGAAATGGGGAATTGGGGCTTGTCTGATTGCGATGGCAAAATCACGGCGCACCGGCGCGGCGGACTCGCGCGTGTTGGATAACAGCTCGTTGAGCACGTTCTCGGCTCTGGCGGAATCCTGTTCCTCACCGCTTGCTGCAAGCATCATGGCTGCGGTTAAAGAAATGCGGGGGTTTTTATCATTCAAAAGGTGGCGGACCAGATCGCTTGCCTGCTGGTTGTGCATGCTCGCAAGCGCGCCCACTGCTTCCGACCTCACGTTGGGATCCGGATCGGCCACCATGGCGTGAATGGCGGGAAGCCATCGAGCCGAGATTTCAGGCTGGACGGATCGCATCACCGACAAAGCCCGAGCTCTCACGGCAGGCGATTCATGGTAGAGAAGCAATGGCGTAATCAAGTGCCTTTTGTCGAGCGACTCGAGAAATTCGATGGCGTACAGGACCCGGTGTTCGTCCGGGCTGGACAGCTCCTGGATCAGGGTTTCGATGGTGGACAGATCTGCCGCCTCTGCCGTGACCTCCGCCGGTTTGATCTCCTGCCCGCTGATACTTTTGCGAAACGCTTCCTGGTATTCACGCCTGGCGCGGATTGCAAAGAATATCCAGACTCCCGTTAATGCGATGCTCACATAACTGAGCCTTTGCCATGTGAGCGCCAATCCCCACGGCTGAATGAGGAACAAAAGCAACACCGCCGCCATACCCCTTGCCAGGCGGTCAACCGTGACGTCGATAAACGGTTTTGCCGTAAACTTCATGTCCGAAGGCAGCGGCATGTATAAAACTTCTCGCGTTGTTTTGTCGATTGTGTAGCGCACGGACTGGTCTACGATCCTGGCAAGCCCGGGCGCCCACAAGGCTGCATAGCGCAGCATTATTGCGGCGGTGGATCCAAGGCTGACAGGCAGTAAGAGTAGTGCGAAACCAATTCCAAAATACTGATGAATTCTGCTTGTCAGCAAGATTTGCACAGCGAGTCCGATGACGGATGACCAAAACTGGACATTCGCGAGGAATATTCGGATGGCATCGGCGGATTGATTGCTTTTCGCCGCATCGACGGCCATGTTGAGCTGCAGTTCGATTATGGCTGCGCCGACGGCGGCAAAACTTATGACGAGTGCAATCGAGCGCAGATGTTTGGATTTACGCAGTAAGTGAATCGTTTCCCTGGCGCTGACCCCTTTTTCAATGGTGGCCACGGCGCCTTGAATTTCCTCGCCAATCCTTTCCCTGCGCACGACCAGAGTAACAGTCAAGATGCTCAACGCGATGAATCCGGCGCTGAACAAAAGCAGGTTTGGCGTTGCTATCGACGTCCCAGCCAGGTAGGAACCGAAAATGCCGCCGAGCGAAGCCCCGCCGCCAATGAATCCGAACAGACGTTTGGCCTGGCGCGGGTCGAATACTACATTGGCAAGAGTCCAGAACTGGCTGAGAAGCAAAATGCCCAAAAAAAGGCCGACCAGATAAAATGCGACAGACACCCATGGCTGATTGGTGCGGAAAAGAAACCAGAAAACGATCAGGACAACAGCAATGCCTCCGTGGGTGATGGCAAAGTTGTATCGGCGCGGAAGACGTCCTGCCAACCAGCTGTAACCTGCCATGACAAATCCTATGAGGGCGGCGGCCGCGATCTGGACATAAGGTAAATTCTCAGATCCTAAACGATCGATGAAGTTGGAGCGGGTGACCGGTTTGATGACGTTAATCGCAGCCATTAAAAGGAAGGAATAAAAAAACATGAGGAAAGCCGTCAAAGCTTCCTCTCGCCTGATTTGGCCGAAGGGCCTCAGCATGTGAGCAAAGAGTCTTCGATACATAGGTCCATGGTTCCAGGACTTGAATCCTCAAACGTGTCAGTCGTAGAGGACTGCCTGTTCGCCCTTCTTTGCTATAAGATCGTCGAAAAAAGTCACAATCTTATCCCGACGTGCCATCACTCCCTTAATTTCATCTTTGGTGAGCCATTTTTTGGTTTTTTGTTCCAGCTCCGCAGCGTTCAACTGCCGCAAGTTTTGCAATAGCTGCCGGTCGCACATGACCAGATTCTTGGGATTTTCCAGCGAGGCATAGATTCGAAATGCGCGGCTGAAATCTATCATCCAGAGATGCCAATTCTCCGATATGAGCAAATTTGCCGCATTGCGGTCCGTATCGTAAACAAGCTGGGCGAATACATACATTTTGTTTAACTGTTTATTCCAGGCATTACGATCGGGAGGCTCCGTATGCTTGCTCAGCCGCTTTTCCTCATCCATCATGACGGGCAGCCACCAGCTTAGCGAGCCGATCTTGCTTTCCCATTTGCGTTCGACAGTCACCGGCATCATATCGCCGAGGCCCAGCATCTTGGCCACCTCAAAAGCAGCGATGTTGTATTTATACGAATCGCGGAAGTTCGCCTCGGTCTTGCCGTTGTCGAACTGCCTTGAAGTTTTCTGCTCGTCGACCGCTTGGAAGGAACCGTCATGAACCATATTTCCGTCTTTAAGCGTGAGGCGATAGGGGCTGGTCACGCCCTTGCCTCCCTGCTTGCTTCCAACAACTTGGGCTTTCAGGAGGAAATCCCTCATCTGTTCTTCCGTTAGATTATCCTGTGTCTGCACAGTTTGAGCGGAAGCATAGGCTTGCGGATGGCCTCCAGGGATTACGAAAGCCGCTATTGCGATAAGCATGACCCAGCTACTGCGGAGACAGGACATAGTATCGGCTCCTTTCTTATGCGTGAGCCGCGATTTGGCGCAATTTTTAAAAATCTGCGTGCAGAAACCATATTAGTTCCCAGGCGGTTTATGGTTTGAGGATGCAACACCTTTATTGAAACCAGTTTAAATTCGACCACTGCTAAAATCAACTTTAATGCGGTTCAATTCTATTCCCTGTGGCCAGAAATCTTAGCTTTCTTCGGGGGGCTTTATAGCGCGGAAGTTGCGCCACAGCGCAATGTCGTAAATTATTTTCAATCCGCCGGACAAAAAGAAAGGAAAACTTAACAGCGCCGGGATGCCGAGAAAAATTCCGGTCAGCGATGGGGATATTGCACTACCCACCGAGCGGGCGATCGCAGTTACTCCCGATGCCGCCGAGCGTTCATCAGGCGCCACCACCGCCATCGTGTAGGATTGGCGGGTCGGCACGTCCATTTGTGAGATGCTGAAACGAGCCAGCAGCATGGCGATGGCCAGCGGCAGGCTGGGCATCAGCGGCACAAGCATCAGCAGTATGTTTGAGGGAATGTGAGTGAAGACCATCGTGTTGATCAGCCCGATTTTCCTCGCGATTCCCGCTGCCAGCAGAGCAGACACGCCTGCCAGAATATTCGCTGCAAAAAAGAAGCTGCCGATGATGCCCGACTCTACTCCGAAACGGATGTGGAACCAGAACGCCATCATGCTCTGCACGATCAGCGCGCCCGCAAACGCATCCAGTGCAAACAATCCGGAAAGTTTCAGTACTACTTTGCGGGATTTATGGAGTCCGAAGGTGCTTTTTTTGTTCTGCGCCTGCGCTTCCACTTCGACCGCGTGAGTGAGAGTGAAGAAACAGAATATCAGTGCCAGGCCTGCAAAGGCGTAACCTGCCATCACGAAACGATAGGAATTCAGCGCGGTCCAACCATTGGCCTGCAAACCCTGCGCCAACCATCCGCCCGACAGTGATCCGGCAGCGGTGGCAAAGGAACCGACCAGGTTATACCAGGCAAAAATTCGAGTTCGGTTTTCGTTGGGGACGAGTTGAGTCAGGCCGGCCTGCTCGATTGAAAGAAATGGTCCGATTTCATTGCCGCTTGGACTGATGACGCCGACAATCGCCGCCAGGGTGAGCAGAAGCGGGTTTCGTGAAAGCAGAAAGACAGCCCCGGCCAAAAGCATCAGTGCTGCGCCGATAATCAGCATTTTGCGTCGTCCAATCCGGTCGGCCGAAGTGGTAAGCCAGAGCGAGATGACTGCATCCCCCGCGAGAGTAAGAGTTAGCAATAAACCTATTTTGATTTCCGAAAAGCCGGCCGCAGACAAATAGAGCGCAAGGACGACTGAGAGGAACCCGTAGCCGAATAATCGGATTATCCGTGTAGCAAAAAGAATAAATGTATCGCGTTCCATCGCAACTACCTCGGAGCAGTATCACAAACGTGCAAAGCCCTGCGAGCGCCGCCGTCAATGGCGGCCAGCGGTTGCATTGTCGGGCATCTCCGGATAAATTACCTATTTTTGCCGGCGAGACGCCTAACGCTGCAAAGTTTTATAATTTTGCCTTGGCCGCATATTGAGCCGCGTAGCGGCGGTCTGATTTCAGCCCGGCCTTTTAAGGCTGGGGATTAGATGAGGTGTGAAATCCGTCGCGTCAGCGACGGCTGACCTCAACCGATTAAATAACAATAAATAACAATAAATAACAATTCATGTCAGGCGTCGCTATGCATTTTGTTGTTTTTCGATACCCCCGGCCTTAAAAGGCAGGGCTAAAATCATATGGCCGCTACGCGGCCAATACCGAAAACTATGCAACATTAGCGAGACCGCCCGCGCTCCAGTCAGTTTCGCAAAAGCGGTTTTATGGCCTGGAGGCTGTTTCTGGCATCCGCGTAATCAGGATTTATCTTCAAAGCCTGATTGAAATGCTCGACCGCCTCTTTTATCCGGCCCAGCCTGAAAAGCACGACGCCGAGATAGCTGTGGGCCACATAATTTTCAGGCTGCACTTTCAGCGCTTTTTCGTATTCACTGGCTGCGAGATCGAATTTGCCCTGGCTGACAAAGACATAACCGAGGTTAACATGCAGATCCGCCGAATCGGGAATAATCCGTAGCGCCTCATTGTAATGCTGAATTGCCTCGTCGTAATTCCCCTCGTGAGCGAGAATATACCCAAGGCTGTTGTGGGCTTCTGCGAAACCGGGCTTGATTTCCAGCGCTGTTCGAAGGTGTGCGGCAGCTTTGTCGTTTTTCCCCTGCTCGGCAAGCAGAATCCCGACTGCGTAATGAACCAGAACGTCGGAAGGATCCGCTGCAAGAGATTTGTTATACTCTTCTATAGCCGCGTCTTTTTCCCCTTTGCTCTGCAGCGCGAAAGCAAGGTTTGAATGGACCCGCGGCATATCACTATTGCGGAGCGCTTCGCGATATTCTGCAATCGCATCGTCAAACCTGCCCTTTTTCGATAACGCAATTCCCAGGTTTGTATGAACCTGGTACGAATCAGGTTTGATCTTCAAAGCCATAGTGAATGCTTTGATGGCTTCATCAAATTCCCCGGTTTCGATCATAGACAGTCCCATGCTGTTCATCGCTCTGTAATAATTAGCAGGTACACTCTGAAGCCTAAGGCATTCCGCAGCATGAGCTATCGCCTCTTTGAGTCTCCCTTTGGCGCGGAGCGGGTCGGCTATGCAGAAGTGCGCGACGTAATTATCCTTTGTCACTTCAATCGCGTGCTCGAACAGCGTAATGCTGTCGCGCCAGTATTGCTGCTGGATATAGGTGCAAACTGAAAGCCCCGCAATAATAATGAAAGAGGCGACATATAGAATTTCAGTCTTGTGCTTCCATTTCGAAACAAGGTGGGGCGCCAGCCAGATAACGATGATAAACAGTCCTGTCATCGGGATATAGGAATAGCGGTCGGCGTATGCCTGATCCCCGACTTGAATCAGACCGATTACAGGCACAAGAGTTCCGAGATACCAGAACCATCCTACAGGCAGGAACTTATATTCTTTACCGAACCGGACAGCAAGGATGCTTGCAGCCAGGATCAGGATTGCTGCCATGAAAGCAAAAGCATAGGAAATGTTATCCGCAGGATGCGGATAGAATGGAGCAAGAGCGCTCGGCCAAAGCATTTTCTGAATGTAAGCAATATACGATATGGCAGCGTTGGCTATGCGGCAGGCCAGGGGGAAGTGGTGGAAGCTGTCCATCGCTCCCCCTTTTTGCTGTACGATATAGGTGATTACGCTGGAAATTGCCGCCAGCAGAAAAAAAGGAATCTTCTCCGCAACTAAGGAAAGCGGAGAGGGCTTTTGGGAGCTGCTTTGAACTTTTTTGGAATTCACCTGTGCCTTTACTGTATTTATCTGCAGGCGCTCCAGCGGCCAGTAATCCATTAGAAAAAGCACAAACGGCAAAGTGACGAGCATCGGCTTGGACATGAGGCCCAAGGCGAACAAGATAAGCACCACAATATAGCGACCTATGCCCGGGCGCCTGCTGTACCGGATATATGCAATTGTTGTCAGCATCCAGAACATGGCGCTTAAGACGTCTTTTCTCTCAGCCACCCACGCCACGGATTCGACGTGCAGCGGGTGTATTGCAAACAGGCATGCCGCGAGTGCACTTTTCCAGATTGCGCCGGTCGTGTCTTTCAGAATCCAGAAAAGCAAGAAAACATTTATAATGTGTATCAGCAGATTAACAACATGGTGTTTGCCGGCGTTTAATCCGAAAAGCCGGCAATCGAGCATGTGAGAAAGCCATGTGATCGGATGCCAATTGCTTGCATAGCTTTCGGTAAAAGCCCATTGAACGGCTTTGGCGGTAAATCCATGCTGGACATTCTGATTTCCGAAGACATAATCCTCGTCATCGTAATTGACAAACTCGCATTTTTGAACGCCCCAGAATACGGCACTTGTAATGACCGCAAGAGACAGACAAATCAGTATTGAATTTATTGCAGTATTTTTCATTATCGTGACGACCTTCTATCCGAACAGGTTAAAAAGTATACTGCCATCAATTCCTCGCGGCGGAAGAAAAAATAAAACGTCACAGATTTCCCCGAGAAATATACTGCTATTTATATCAGTGAAACCCATGATAACAATCTTTCGCTTTCCTGTTATTTTGGCAAGTTAATCTCCTGTATTGAGAGCCGAGCGGTCCTGGGAGCGCCGGCGTCCCGCCGGCAGAGATGAACAATAGCCATGGCACGACCTTTTTATGCGGCATTGCGAACACGGATATGTTCAAGATCAACTGTGTTTGTCCGGGAATGCATAATAAGGCAACTGAAGGCCGGCGGGACGCCGGCGTTCCCAGGACCGTTCGCCTATTCAACACTGATTTGGTTGCGGCCGCCGGCCGCGCAGTGAAATCCGTGGCGTTTTTATTTAGCTGCGAATAACTGAGGCACTATCCAAAGACTCAAATTGATCTTATGGATGCAATCACTTACACTCCTGCTTGTCAGAAAAATTGCCTCCTCAGCAGAATTTGTGGGTGCAT
>JAHFUH010000096.1 GCA_023265215.1 Acidobacteriota bacterium | reverse complement strand
ACCTCTGCGCGACCGCATCGTAGGCCGCGTGTCGCTCGAGACCATCAAAGATCCGCTCACGGGCGAGACCATTCTGGGCGTGAACGAGGAAATCACGGAAACGCTGGCTTCGGATATTCAAGCGGCCAGTATTGAAAAAGTGAAGATCCGTTCCGTGCTAACCTGCAAGGCCAAACGCGGTGTCTGTATCAAATGTTATGGACGCAACCTTGCGACCGGCCAGATGGTCGACCTGGGCGAAGCTACCGGAGTTATCGCGGCGCAATCCATCGGCGAACCCGGCACCCAGCTGACGATGCGTACCTTCCACATTGGAGGCACCGCCAGCAGGACACACGAACAGTCCACCGAAGAAGCCAAGAACGAAGGGCTTGTGAAATTCCTGAATATTCAGCATGTTACGAACCGCGATGGGAACCTCGTTGTTATGAATCGAAACGGCACGCTGATTATTTCCGATGAAGGCGGCCGCGAGAAGGAACGCTACTCGGTTGCATACGGAGCTATCCTTAAAGTCAAAGAGGGGCAGAAAATCAAGCCTGGTCAGATTCTGGTGGAATGGGATCCATACTCTTTCGCCATCCTTACGGAATTTGGCGGAACGATTATGTTCAAGGACATTCACGACGGCATTACGGTTAAAGAAGAACGTGACGAAAATACCGGCCTTGTACGACAGGTCATTACGGAATCGTCTGATGAAAAGTATCAGCCTCAGATCAGCATCAAAAACGATAAAGGGAAAGTGGTAAAGAGCTACCTGCTTCCTTCAAAAGCCCATCTTTGGGTGGACAATACCGAGGAAGTCTTTCCGGGAAGCATCCTGGCCAAGATCCCTCGAGAGACGCGCAAAACCAAGGACATCACCGGGGGGTTGCCGCGCATCGTGGAGCTGTTTGAAGCGAGGAAACCCAAGGAAACAGCCGTTATTACCGAGATCGACGGAATGGTCAAATATGCCGGTCTGGTTCGCGGCCAGCGCAAAATAGAGGTTCACCACGAAAGCGGCATTGTCAAAGAATACCTGCTCCCCAGAGGCGTTCACATCAATGTGCAGGAAGGAGAATATGTCAAAGCGGGTGAAGCTTTGATGGATGGTCCGCGCAACCCGCACGACATTCTTCGGGTCCTGGGTGAAAAGGAACTCCAGAGCTATCTCGTGAATGAGATCCAGGAGGTATACCGTCTGCAGGGCGTAAACATCAATGATAAACACATTGAGGTCATAGTCCGCCAGATGATGCGCTGGATCAAGGTTGAAGAGGTGGGCGATACCGAGTTCCTGCTGGAAGAACAGGTCGACAAATTCCGTTTCTACGAAGAGAATGAGCGTGTAGAAGCCTCCGGCGGTGCGCCGGCGAAAGGGCGGCCGTTGCTGTTGGGAATAACTAAAGCTTCGCTCTCAACAGACAGCTTCATTTCGGCGGCGTCTTTCCAGGAAACTACGCGTGTCCTGACTGAAGCCGCGATCAGCGGAAAGGTCGATTACCTGCGCGGACTTAAGGAAAACGTAATTATGGGCAGGCTCATCCCGGCCGGGACGGGCATGGAGTACTATCACAACATCAAGCTCACCGAGCAAATGGTCCCAATGGATGCTCCGGAAACCAATGGAGGAGAACCGGATCTCGAATCCGATCTCCTGTCGAGGAGCCTTAACCTGGATGCAATTAAAGCCAAGCGCATCGACATCGGCTAGGATATAGCCGCTGACGCACGCCGACCGGAATCCAGGTCAGCGTGCGTCAGCGGTAATAAGAACGGTAACGCAACTTGTTCTGTCACATAAAAACTGACTGCCGCATATAGCCAACCCGCCAACACATCAACCACGTAATGTTCTCCGAATGATACGATTGCGAACGCAACTCCAATCATATTGATCAGAAGCAGTATTGCGGATGTTTTCGAAAAATATTTCCGGCCGCATAAAAGCCAGAGAAATGGAAAAGCTGCGTGCAATGATGGGAAAGCCGCTACGGGATTGGCGTTCATGCTGACATAGATTCGCGACAAATCGCCTGAGAGGCGCTCGATGTGATACAAAATAAGTTCTTTGACGGGAGGCAAAATGCCCTTCGCCGCCGCAAGCCAGGGAGGGGCGGCAGGGAACAGGAAAAAGGTCATGAAACCGGCAACGCACAGAAAACACAGGCATGCGATGAAACATAAAAAAGCCCGTTCATTTCCCAGTTGATAAGACGTAAGTATTCCACTCGCGAAGCCAAATCATCCGCCATGCCCCTGAAGAAATCGTACAGGAGAATTAATAGATAAAATGGCGCCCTTTTCATCCAGACAAAAAGCAACGCGCAACCGGCATACAAGAAAATTGCCAGTATTTTAAACTTGTCCTTATTCCTCACTTCTTAACTCCATCACCCGTATTAACACTGAACCGGGAACCAAAACTCTAAAAAAAGGCGGCTCTCCCTGAGAGCCGCCTTTTTTCATAGAACTGATTATAGACTAGGTCGTTTATTTAGCCGTGCCAATGGGATCGCCTGCCGCGCAAGCAGCGGTGCCGCACATGGCCTCCACGCTCGCCCCGTCCATTCCCATGTAGCGAACGACTTGATCAGCACTAATTCCATAATCGTATCTGCCAGTGCTTCCGGCCGTCAATGGCTTGGCAAGAAATCCGGTATTGACAGCGTCAAAAGCCGTTCCATTTGTCACAGCGCCAACCGCATATGAGAATCCATTAAATCCGGTAGCGCCAAACCGGCTGTCTAGGAAATTGCCGGTAACCAGCGTTGCAAGATCAGTATAAGTTTGATTGTTTACGGCTGAATAAGCGACTTCGGCCGAGCCGATTGTCCTGCAGCCCTGAATGGCGCCGGCTTCATTAGCGGCCATTCTGGAAGTTAACATGCTGGGAACGGCTATGGCGGCGATAATCGCGATAATCGCCACGACGATCAACAATTCGATAAGTGAAAAGCCCTGTTGTTTATTCATTGAATCCTGTCTCCTCTCTCCTGTTTAAACTTTATTTTGTTTCATTGCGAAACACGTGAAACATAGAGCAATATGCGTGCCTGAAAACGTGAAAAATATTAAAATCACAAAAAATACGATATTAGATTTATTATCAACAGGATGCATGAACGGCGGAATTGAAGACGAAACGGTCAATTCTCCAAGATGCCTCTGAATTTGCTGATTTTCAGCACTCCGGAGTGCTGAAAATCAGCGCCACCCTTAATTAATGACGTGTGAATCCGGAGTGCCAACAATATTTTGGGATTTAGGTAGACGCGGCGTCTCGCCGCGTTCGACTCGCCGTTTTGAAGAGATAGGCACGCGGCGAGACGCCGCGTCTACCTTTAAATATTGTGAGCTCTTAATGTCTGCTCACTAATGAACTGATTAATAAAACGGGGAACCTTGAACCATGAACCCATTTAATCCCGGGTTTTGATTTGAAGTGTTTGTATTTTATGACGCAGCGAACCCTTGGTCAGCTGGAGTCTTTGGGCAGCCGATGTCTGATTGCCATCGACTTGCCGTAGTGCCTGGATGATCAGGCTGCTTTCCACCTGAGACAGGAAATTTTCCAGGTCGAAGGGACCATCGGGCAACATAAACATTTCAGGGTTTGTATTTACCGACTGATTGAGAATGGTGTCCGGCAGGCGCTCCAATTGGATATTGCGGGATGTCTCCAGAGCCACCGCTCTTTCGATTGTGTTTTCAAGCTGCCGGACATTTCCCGGCCAGGAATAGGATTCCAGGCAGTGCAATGCTTCCGGTGAAATCCCTTCGATTCGTTTGCCGGTTTTGTCCGCATAGTGACGCAGGAAATAAAAAGCGAGCAGCCCTATATCTTCGGTCCTGTCCCGCAGGGCAGGAATATGTATGTTGATGACTGCGACGCGATAGTAGAGGTCTTCCCTGAAAAGTCCCTGCTGAATCTTAGCCTGCAGGTCCTGGTTTGTAGCGGCGATTACCCGGACATCAACCGGAACTTCATTGTTGCCTCCCAGGGGGCGCACGCGCCGCTCCTGTATTGCGCGCAAGAGTTTGACCTGCATAGCTAAGGTCATGTCCCCGATTTCATCAAGAAAGATGGAACCTCCGTCCGCGGCTTCGAATAATCCCTTTTTGTTTGCATTTGCGCCCGTGAATGCGCCTTTCATATATCCGAACAGTTCGCTTTCGAGCAATGTTTCAGGAAAGGCGCTGCAGTTGAGAGACACAAATGGTTTCTCTCTCCGGAGAGAAGCCTCGTGTATGGCGTGGGCGACCAGCTCTTTGCCTGTGCCGCTTTCGCCTGTTATCAATATTGTACTGTCCCCAATCGCCACAGTGCCTATGGTCCGGTAGACCTCGACCATTTTGGGGCTTTTGCCCACAACATGGCTGCGGTGCAGCGCATGAAACAGTTTTTGACCCTGTTGGGCTTCGAGATCGGTCGAAGAGGCAGGAGACTGCGGTTTTTGATTATTTCTTTTTTCCAGCGCGCCGTGAATGATGGCGCGCAGCTCTTCCATGCGAAACGGCTTTGTAATGTAATCATAGGCGCCATGTTGCAGCGCTTCGATTGCGGTTTCGGTCGAGGCGAACGCCGTTATCATTATAAAAACTGTTTCTGGGGCGATTTGCCTGGCCTGGCGCAAAAGCTCGACTCCGGAAAGATCAGGCATTCGGATATCCGAAATTACAAGATCGATTTCCTGCTCCTGCAGAACAGCCAAAGCCTCTCGAACAGAGGCCGATTTGATTACTTTCATCCCTTCGTCCTGGAGCACTATTTCCAGGATTTCGATGATGTTCGGCTCGTCATCGACGATCAGGATCGTGGGTTCAGCGTTCAGGGTTCCCGGTTCAGGGTTTAGGGTTTCCAGGGTTCCGTAATTTTTTCGCATAAGCCACCCAATAATCAATGAAACCGCGAGTTGCTGCACGCGTGCGTTTAGCCAAGCCCAAAAAGCGAACCACGAAGATCACAAAGACCGCAAAGAAGCATCTCTTGGTCTTTGAGGTTCAAATTCCAGCCTGCCGGCTACCTCCAGCGTCCTCTTGGGCAGTCGGTTTTTAACAGTTACAACGCAACATAAAGCTCGCTCTGAGCTTCTATGCAGGAGCGTTTCGCGTATCTGAGAAACCGAAGAAATTCAGCTGTCATAGCGTGTTTTTCAACCCCGAACCTTAAACGCTGAACCACCCTATCCGCTGATTTGCGAAACGGACGCGGACTGGGATGACTTTTCGGCATATGCCAGCAGTCCGGCATTCGGTTCTTGATCCAAGGGAGGAAAAGAGAGAACGGCTTTCGTCCCTTTTCCTTTCTCGCTTTCGAATGAAATCCTGCCTTGATGATCCGCCATTATCTGGAAGATGATCGTGAGTCCCAATCCCAAGCCTGTTGAAAATTGAGAATTAAAGGGCTGGAGAATTTGTTCCTGTTCTTCCGGGCTCATGCCGATTCCATTATCCTGGAATACAACCCGGCCGCCTGCCGGTGTTTTCCTGATTCCTATCTTCAGTTCACCGCCATTGGGCATGGCTCGGACTGCATTTTGTGCAAGATTCCAGAATACCTGTTTGAGCTGGTCTGCGCTCCCCCGGACCAAAACTTCCCGGTCTTCTGCATCCAGAACGACCGAATGCCTGTCGCGCATTGTCGGGCTGTTCCTCAGGAGGGCTACGGAATCTCGGAGCACCGTGACTAAGTCCAGGGGATGTTTGTCATATTTCCTGGGACGGGCAAAAGTGAGGAAGTCCTCAACAAATTTATTCAGCCGATCACTCTCTCGGACCAGAATATCCAGAAGCCTTTCATCTTTTTGGGGAAGGTTGGCGTGCGAGCGCAGAATTTCAACCGATCCCTGCATTGCGGTTAAGGGATTTCTGATTTCGTGGGCGATGCCCGCCGCCATTCGGCCAATGACAGCCATCCGGTCCTTCAACTGCACTTCTTCTTCAAGCCGTTTTATCTCCGTCAAATCCTGAAAGGAAAGAATGTATCCGAGTAGTTCCTTGGTTTCATCCAGCAGCGGAGAAACACTGAATCCAAGGTAGCGCATCGTTCCGCCTGGAATGGAAAACCACTGCTCCAGCCGCAATGGCCTGGGATTCCGGAACAGGTCGTCATCAAGAATCCGGCCCCAGAAATTTTCTCCGACAAGAATCTGAACCGGTTTGCCAATCATTGCTTTTGTCTCTCGCCCGGTCAGTTCTCCTGCAGCGTTGTTAAAAACAGCGATGCGTCCCTGCAGATCCGTCGTGATCAATCCGCTTCGGATACTGCTTACGATATGCTCATTAAGCCGCTGAAGCTCAGTCAGGGAATCGATCTTTTCCTTGAGTTCCCATTCGATCGCTTGAAGACGCCTGTGGAGATAGGTTCCCAGATAGGCAACCGCCCAGAATCCCAGAGCGTGAGCGGCAATTCGAAAAGTCGCCTGCTGGGATTCTATTCTGGAATGACTCAATGCAAAAACGCCAAGGTGATCCGCTGTAATTAATCCGGCGTACAGAATTGTGCTGAGTGCAGCTCCTACTATTCCGCCGTTGCGGCCGAGGGTCAGGCTGCAGTAGATGATGATCAGCAGATAAAACAAGACGAACGGGCTCTCAATTCCCCGTGTAAAGGCTATCAGCGCGGTCGTAAGTGCGAGGTCGGATCCGATTTGAAATAGGATCTGAGCTTTTCTGTGACGGTCAAGCAGCCAGAATGCCAGAAATACAACTGTCAGAATCAGGCTGAGAATATTGAAAAAAGCGAGGAACGGCAGCGAACCCAACCGTTCCGGAAGCAAGGCAAGGCGGTTGGCGAGGTTGAGGCTGAGCACGAGTGCCAGTGCGCGAACAACGATAAGTTCGAACAGGCGCCTGCTCAGATCCTGATTCTGTTCAGTAATTCGAGGCCGCATATCGTCAGCTAGGTAACGTCCCGTGAGTGTCCGGTTAAAGACAATGGGAGGCGGAATACGCGGAAGAACGCAGACAAATGCATGCCATATGCTTTTATCCGAATTTTTCCGCATGGCCTGCGTATGCCATGTCCTTTTATCCGCCGGATAGTACTTGAATCAATTTGAACAGCGGCAGATACATTGCGATGACAATGCCGCCTACCACGACTCCGAGAAATACCATTAACAAGGGTTCAAGAAGAGTTAGGAGGTTTGCCACCATCACATCCACCTCCTCTTCATAAAAGTCGGCAACTCTCACGAGCATATTATCCATTTCGCCGGTGGATTCTCCGACGGAGACCATTTGCGTCACCATGGAAGGGAAAAAGCCCGATTGGCGCATGGGATCGGCCATGGTCCCGCCCTCTTCTATTCTTTGCCGCAACGTAGTGATAACGTCCTCAAGAATGGCGTTGCCGGCCGTTTTGGCCGTTATGGACAGCCCTTCCAGTATGGCAACACCGCTGGTCAACAGGGTTGCCAGGGTGCGGGTAAACCGGGCGACAATGATTTTCCGGAAGACTTCTCCCAAGACCGGAATTTTTAGAATCAATCTGTCTATCGCATGTCTGCCCTTGTCGGTTTTGTAGAAACGCTGGAACGCGAACGCGCAAATTACAAAAAAGATCACAAAGAATATGGCGAACTTCTCCACAATTTCTGAAAGACCAATTACTACGCGCGTCAACAGTGGAAGCTGAACATTGAATCCCTCGAAAAGCGTTCGAAAAACCGGGACAACCTTCCAAAGAATTATTACGACGACTCCGACTGCCACGCTGATAATGGTGGACGGATAGATCATTGCGGAGCGCAATGCCCGTTTGAGTTTTACTATCTTTTCTATGAATGAGCTTAATCTCTGAAGAATTGTATCCAGGATTCCGCCGGTTTCTCCTGCGGCTACCATGTTGGTGTACAAATTATCAAAAACTTTGGGATGCTTGGCCAACGCAGCGGACAGCGTGGATCCGGCTTCAACGTCGGATCTCACACTTTCGAGGACGGTTCTAAATGTTTCGTTTGGATGCTGCTGAGCAATTGCATCCACGGCCTGTATCAACGGCAGACCCGCGCTAAGCATCACGGAAAATTGCCGGGTGAAGACGGCGATTTCAGTTTGAGAGACTTTTTTTCTCTTGAACGAGAATGACGCTTTTCCAGCTTGTTTCTCCCGGATTGAAAAGGGGGAAACCTGTTCCCGGCGCAGGGCTGTTGCAAGGGCCTGGGAATTGTTGGAGAAACGCTCGCCGGAAACGGTTTCATTCGTACGAACGTTCCGTCCACGATAAGCATAAATAGGCATTAGAAGTCCCCTTTCTTATCAATGCCGCATGCCGCCGGCATGGTCCATGCGTGGCTGCGGACGCTGTGCGGAGGTTTGAAGATTAAGACCAACGCCCCTCTGGACCAGGTCCTGCAATTCATCCACGTTGGACGACTTGGATATTGCATCTTCAAGCGTGATCTGGTTTTTCAAAACCAGGTGGGAGAGGGATTGGTTGAAAGTCTGCATTCCATATTTCTCCTGGCCCGTCTGCATCAAGCTGTAGACCTGGTGAATTTTGTCCTCGCGTATCAGGTTGCGGATCGCTGCGTTTGGAATAAGAATTTCCATTGCCATGCAGCGCCCGGTGCCGTTGCTTCTGGCGATCAGCGACTGACATAGAATTCCTTCCAGGACCATGCTGAGCTGGGCTCGGATCTGAGGCTGCTGGTTTGAAGGGAAAACGTCCACGATTCTATTGATTGTGGTCGCCGCACTATTTGTGTGCAGTGTTGCGAAGGTGAGGTGTCCCGTTTCCGCGATGCGCAGAGCCGACTCTACTGTTTCCAAGTCGCGCATTTCTCCGATCAACACAACATCCGGATCTTCACGTAGAGCAACCCGGAGCGCGTCCGAAAATGAATGGGTGTCGGAACTGATTTCCCGCTGATTGACAATACAGTTTTTGTGCTGATGAATGAATTCGATCGGGTCTTCGATCGTGAGGATGTGCTCGTGTCGTTCACGGTTTATCTTGTCGATCATGGCGGCCAGGGTGGTGGATTTACCGCTGCCGGTGGGCCCTGTAACAAGAATAAGCCCTCGAGGTTTATCGCAAAGTTTTTCGACTATCGGAGCGAGATTGAGACTCTCAAATCCTTTAATTTCAAAAGGAATCAGGCGGAACACCGCGCCCACAGAACCGCGTTGGGTGAATACATTGGCGCGAAACCGGCACAGGTCTTTGATGCCAAAAGAAAAATCAATTTCCCATTTTTCTTCAAACTGATGCTTTTGCCCGTCGGTCATGACGCTGTAGGCAAGCCTTTTGGTATCAGCGGCCGATAAAACCTGTGGATCGATAGGGCGCAGTTGGCCATCTACGCGGATCTGCGCAGGACTACCGGTGGTGAGATGAAGATCCGAAGCTCCCGACTGGATTGTCTTCTGGAGCATTTCAGGCAAAGTAGCCATACTCTTTATCTTGCGGCTGATGAACGCTAACTGTCGGCCAGTGTTCGTCAGCGGCCCCTTCAATCATTTTTCATGGTTAATTCAGCACTGTTTCTCTCAAGACCTCATCGAGCGTTGTGGCGCCTGTCTTTATTTTTGTCAAACCGCTCTGGCGCAGAGTCAGCATCCCTTCTTCGACCGCCTTGCGCCGTATTTCCCGCGCCGAGGCGCCGACCAGAATCAACTCCTGTATGTCTTCACCGATTTCCATAACCTCATACATACCGATTCGGCCCTTGTAGCCGCTTCCATTACATGTCTTGCAACCGTCCCCTTTGTAGGTTTTCATGCTCTTGGCCTCATCCTGGGAAAAACCTGCATTGACGAGAGCCTGAAGAGGGGTTTTGACTTCCGCTTTACAGTCCTGGCAAATTTTTCGAATCAGCCGCTGGGCACAGATCAGGTGAACGGAAGTCGCCACAAGGAAAGGCTCAATTCCCATGTTGAGCAGACGCGAAATTGTGGAGGGCGCATCATTGGTGTGGACGCTTGAGAGGACAAGATGCCCGGTCAGCGCCGCTTTAATCGCAATTTCCGTGGTTTCGAAATCCCGTATTTCTCCCACAAGTATGATGTTCGGATCCTGCCGCAAGAAAGAGCGCAGGGCGGCGGCAAAGGTCAATCCGATATGTTCTCGAATCTGGATTTGATTGATGCCTCTGAAGTTGTATTCGACCGGGTCCTCGGCGGTCATTATGTTGGTTTCGGGAGTATTCAGCCTGTTCAAGGCGGAATAGAGCGTGGACGTTTTGCCGCTGCCCGTGGGACCTGTGACCAGAACCATCCCGTAAGGTTTGAGGATAGCGCTCTCCACTTTTTTTAGAGAGGATTCCTCAAATCCAAGCTTGCTCATATCGAGCGGCAAAAGATCACGGTCAAGGATTCGCATAACTATTTTTTCGCCAAACAGGGTCGGAAGGGTCGAAACGCGATAGTCGATTTCTTTTTTCTTTCCGTCGGAGGTGGTGCGAATTTTTATTCGTCCATCCTGGGGGAGCCGCTTTTCCGAGATGTCCATCTTTGCCATTATCTTGACGCGGGAAATCATGGCGTCTCTGAGACGCAACGGCGGATTCATCATATTGTAGAGAATCCCGTCTATCCGGAACCGGATCCTGAAATCCTTTTCATAAGGCTCTATATGGATATCGCTGGCTCCCTTCTTGAGCGAATCGGAGAGAATCAGGTTAACCAGCTTGATAATTGGGGCTTCTTCGCTCGATCGCTGCAGTTGATCAACCGAAACATCATTATCCTCCCCGTTCGCATCCAGATCGAGTTCAAGACTGTCCTTGTCGGGTCGGGCGATCTGCTCATAGACTTTCTTCAGCTCGATCGCGTGCATCGTTCCGTAATACTTTTCCAGGGCTTCCGATATTGAAGCTTCGCTGGCAACCACCGGCTCTACGTTGAATCCCGTCATGAACTTGATGTCGTCCATGGCAAAAACGTTTGTGGGATCGACGCAAGCGACGGTTAGGGTGCTGCCGACCCTGCTCAAGGGAACGACCAGGTGCTTTTGAGCTACATCGATGGGAATAAGCTTGATGATGGATTGATCAATTTCAAAGAAGGAGAGGTTGATTGACGGAACGCCATACTTTCTGCTCAGGATGGATGTGATGTCGTCATCATCAACAAATCCAAGACTGATCAGGATTGAACCGAGCCGGCCTCCGCTTTCGCGCTGGTGCTTCAGCGCGGTGTCGAGCTGTTCCGGTGTTATGAGATTTTCCTTAATCAGGATTTCGCCGATTTGCGCTGACATATTTTATCCGGTCTTGTTCCACAGCAGGTCGATCATTGTCGTTACGAACAAAAGAACGCTGATCCAGCCATTGATGGTAAAAAATGCAGTGTTCGCGCGGCTCAAATTGCCCGGACGAACCAGACTGTGTTCATAAGCGAGCAAAAGTCCGACAATCAATAAGCCTGCCAGACTTATGGCGCCCAGTCCTTCTTTCCAAAATAGAAAAGCCAGAATGCACACCATAACCAGATGTAATCCGGCTGATATCCACAATGAGGCGGCGACACCAAAACGTTTCGGGATTGAGTAGAGAGGCTCTTTGTTGTCGAAATCAACATCCTGGCACGAATAGATGATGTCGAATCCCGCGACCCAGAGTGCAATTGCAAGCCCCAGGATAATGGGAGTCGCGGTAAGATCACCCCTCATCGCTATCCATGCACCAATGGGAGCGCACGCGAGCGACATGCCCAAAAAAACATGAGTCCACCAGGTAAACCGCTTGGTGTAGGAATAAAAGAAAACTATCGCCAGCGCCAGTGGGCTCAGTTCAAAAGACAGGCGGTTCAGCCTGGACGCAGCGAATACCAGAAGCGCCGAACTGAGTACGATGAAGAGAATAACGAATCCCCTGGTAATCTGCTTTTGGGGAAGCGCTCTATTCCGTGTGCGCGGATTTTTGGAGTCAAACGGAAGATCCACCAGCCGGTTGAAAGCCATGGCGGCGCTGCGCGCTCCTACCATAGCCAGGAGGATCCATCCGATTTGTGCGGCACGAGGCAGTCCGCGAACCGCCAAAAAAGCACCCAGCAGTGCAAACGGGAGCGCAAAAATCGTATGCTCTATTTTCACCATCTCCAAAACAATTCTCAGTCTTTTTAGCAAACCAATACCTTACGGAATACCCTCGTCCTGCAGACATGGACATGGATACATCCGCCCATTCCTGTATAGTTATCGACACAAACGCGCCATACCTGAAGCAGTTGTTGCGCAAACAGGCTGAAGAGTAACAAAAGGACTATTCGGTTAACAAGGCGCCTCACTTATAACCGCCAATCCCCGCTATGAGCCAAAAAATATTCAGTCCTGGCCTTATCGAGATTTCCAGGCTTTTGAATCATTTACATAAAGACGGCGGCGCAAGAATCAGCGATAATAATCCGATGAACGATATTTTGCCTGACCGTATTATTGGAATTCTCGGGGGTATGGGTCCGGAAGCAACGCTGGATTTATACCGGCAGATCATCAGGCTCACTCCTGCCGTCAAGGATCAGGATCATATCCCGGTACTGATATATTCAAATCCCAAAATTCCTGACCGGACCAGGGCCATCGCAGAGAATGGTGAGAGTCCTTTGCCATACCTCATACATTCCGCAATGCTTCTGGAACAAGGCGGCGCAGGAATCATTGCCATGCCCTGCAATACATCGCACCATTTTCTCCAGGAAATCCAGGAGAAAGTTAAGATTTCCGTTATCAACATGATAGAAGAGACCTGCCGAACGCTTCATTCCCTGCAGCCGGAAA
>JAHFUH010000540.1 GCA_023265215.1 Acidobacteriota bacterium | reverse complement strand
GAGACGAATTGCCCGAGGAATTAAGCCGCCGGGAAACAAGACTTCAGCGGATAAAGGAAGCTAAGAAAGCTCTGGAACAACGCGCCCGAGAGGAGGCCCAAAAGTCCAAAGAGCATAACGAGCCTGAAAAGAAAGCTGTTCCGGAAGACAAAGCCCACGACATGGTAATCAATAGGATTTGAGATTCACATAGTAAAGAAACATTTTGATAAGCCGGGGGGGAATCATCCTCGCCGCTATTTCTTCTCGGGTGTATAATTTCACCAGATTGATTTTCCAGGTAGCCATGAGCCCACCTGGGTTTTATTCGATGTCCATGGTAGTCGGTGAAATGTGCACAAGCGGGAGCTTTGGCATATCCCCCTACAAAGCTCGGCCGGTCAGCAATAGAAGCAGCAATTGGTTTTGCCATTCCGTAGTACCAACATGCAAAAGGAGTGAATCGATGGAACGACGGCCAGCAACAATACTTTGTATTTCCATGTTTGCTTTGCTCGTAACGGTTTTTCTGCTTGTCGGCTGTGCAAAGAAGAGCGCGGGACCATCGCCGGTGGAACGGGGGAAGTATCTTGCAATGGCCGGCGGTTGTGGAGATTGCCATTCGCCCAAGACCTTTACCGCCGCAGGCCCTGTTCCCGATACAACGAAGCTGCTCTCGGGCTATCCGTCAGGCGCCAAACTCCCCGAGATACCCAAAGATATGTTCGGTCCGGCTCAATGGGGTGCAATTACCACAAACGATATGACAGGATGGGTAGGACCATGGGGAGTGAGTTTCTCGTATAATCTCACGTCCCATCCAGCAACAGGAATTGGAAACTGGGACGAGGATTTGTTTATCCAGGCACTTAGAACCGGTAAGTTTATGGGCACGTCCCGCGATATGCTGCCGCCAATGCCGTGGCAGGAGATAGGGAAAATGACGGACGATGATCTCAAGGCAATCTTTGCGTACCTGAAGTCCCTGCCTCCGATAGACAATTCGATCCCGGCACCGCTCCCTCCGTCGCAACCATGAGAGGTTGCGTCGCAGTTGAAGCGAGATTTGTGTTTTTCCTGCGGCATGAATTTGATAGTTTCAGTGCTGATGCCCCAAAGTGAATATTGCAGCAGACCTCTCGATCCACGCGATCAGAGTCCGGCCGATTTCCTGCTTCGGGCGGGCCGGCTTTCGTTGTCACCGAAAAATGCACGTCGGTGGCTGGCACTTGTAATCGGGAAAGGAGAGTATAGTCTGGCTGAGTGCCGCCGCCGGGGTATCCTGCCGCAGCGTCTCATTGAAACGACTCGCGATCTTCCGCGATTGCGCCTGGAAAGGCAACTAGTCTCCAAGGAATCGAATTTCCAAAAGCTTGTTTTTCGCACCGCCGACAATCTGGTCGTGGAATCTGTCCTTATCCCATTGCACAGATCCGGTGCATTTTCCATTTGTCTTTCTTCCCAGATTGGTTGCGTCATGCACTGCAGCTTTTGTTCAACAGGAAGAATGCGCACCCAAAGAGATTTGGAGACTTGGGAAATTATCGATCAGTTCGTTCAGGCGCGAGAAATGGTCCGTCTTGGAGGGGGGCGGGTGACGGGTGCAGTGTTTATGGGAATGGGGGAGCCTTTCCTAAACTATGATCGTGTCATGGCTGCCGCGGAACTGCTGAGCTTCCCAATAGAAGCGGCGATTAGTGCAAAAGCGATTACGATAAGCACCGTAGGCCTCGTCACTGAGATTGAGAAATTTACTTCCGAGAATCGCCACTTTCGTCTTTCGATCAGCCTGGGAGCTGCGACGGACGAAAAACGAAAGCTTCTGATGCCGCTCGCTGCTTGTACGCCAATCGCCAAAATTATGGCAGCCGCGAGGCAGCATGCTCAATTGCGACATACAAGAGTTATGCTGTCCTATGTATGTATCAGCGGACTGAATGTTTCAGAGGAGGATGCCCGTACGCTCGGTGAGCTTATCCGCGATACTCCGGTCCGGCTCGATTTAATTGATGTTGACGATCCGACCAGCCGCTATTCTCCTCCAAGTGCTTCTGAATTGAACGAATTTCGCAATGCACTGAGGCGTTATGTCCGACAGCCCGTAGCGCGGAGATATTCCGGAGGTTCGGATATCAGGGCAACATGCGGAGCCTTGGGCTCCGCAATCTGATTTTCTCGATCATTTGTTATGATGCAGAAACGAGAACCGACAGGCTATTTGGCTCGTGAATCCAGTTCGTCCCAGATTGCATAGGTGTCCAGCAGCTCTTTCTGCAATTCCTCCAGCCTTGTCATCAGCTGCTTTATGTTTCCGGCTGTTTCCTTGTAGAAATCCGGGTGCGCCAAAGCGGCGCTCAACCGCTGCTGTTCTGATTCCAGGGCTTCGATGCGCTCCGGCAGGCGATCGAATTCGCGCTGTTCCATATAGGACAGTTTCTTCCTGCCCGATGCCGCGATATCCGCCCGGCCCGCAGCAGGCGTGTTGCGACGGGGTTCAGAAGCACTTTCTTTCACTGCAGGAATTGTCCTTTGACGCAGCCAGTCCTCGTAGCCGCCAATATATTCCTGCACATGCGCATTCTCCTCGAAAACGAAAGTGCTGGTGACGACATTGTCGAGAAACGACCTGTCATGGCTGACAATCAGAATGGTGCCCGGAAAATCCAGCAACTGTTCCTCCAGCAGTTCGAGAGTCTCGATGTCAAGATCATTGGTCGGTTCGTCGAGCACGAGGACGTTGGCGGGGCGCGTGAACAGGCGCGCCAGCATAAGCCGGTTGCGCTCGCCTCCCGATAAGGCTTTCACCGGAGAGCGCGCCCGTTCCGGCGGGAACAGAAAATCGCGCAGGTAGCCGTTTACATGACGGGGCCGACCGTTGACGGTCACCGTTTCACTGCCGTCGCCGACTGTATCGAAGACTGTCCGCTCCGGATCGAGCAGTTCGCGCTGCTGATCGTAATAGGCTACCTGCACATTGGTGCCACACCGGATCGTGCCGGAATCCGGCAGCAGTTCCCCCAGCAAAAGGCGCAGCAGCGTTGTTTTGCCGGCGCCGTTTGGGCCTATGAGTCCGACCCTGTCCCCGCGCATGATCCGCGCTGAAAAGTCTCCGACAACCTGCCTGCCATCGAAAGATTTGCTTACACGCTCGCATTCGAAAACCATCCGGCCGGATTGGTCCGCGAGTTCAAGCCGCAGACGCGGCTCGCCGATCCGGGCTCGCCGATCGGCTCGTTCTTCACGCATAGCCATCAACGCGCGGACGCGCCCCTCGTTCCGGGTACGCCTGGCTTTGACTCCTTGTCGCAACCATGCCTCTTCCTCGGCGAGTCGCTTGTCGAACTTCTCGAACTGGAGAGACTCATTGACGAGCCACTCCTCTTTCTTGCGCAGAAATGTTGCATAGTCGCCGGGCCAGGAAGTGAGTTGGCCGCGGTCAAGCTCAACGATCCGGGTAGCAAGCTTTTGCAGAAATGCTCGATCATGAGTGACGAATAGGACCGTGCCGGCGTATTCGGATAGGAAGTTTTCGAGCCAGGTGATAGCCTCGATATCCAGGTGATTGGTGGGTTCGTCCAAAAGCAGGAGGTCGGGTTGGGCGACAAGAGCCCGGGCCAGGAGAACACGGCGGCACCAGCCGCCGGACAGAGTATTGACAGCGGCTTCGGGGGGAAGTTCCAGCCGGGCCAACACCATCTCGACCCGCTGTTCCAAACGCCATCCGTCTTTTTCTTCGAGATCATGCTGAAGACGGCCCAGTTTTTCCAAATGGGCAGGCGTGCCTTTCTCGGCGACTTCTACCGCAGCGTGGTGATATGCGGTTACCAGATCGCCGAGGCCGCCCAGCCCTTCAGCCACGACATCGAACGCCGGCCGGTCGGCCAGGAGCGCTGCATCCTGCATCAGGAGTGCAGTTCGCACATCCGGCTGTTTATGAACGGAGCCCGAGTCCGGGGCCAGCTCGCCGTTTATGATGCGCAGCAGCGTCGATTTTCCTGTCCCGTTGCGTCCGATAATGCACACTCGTTCACAGGGTTCGACCTGCAAAACGATATTGTCCAGCAACGGGAGATAGCCGTGTGCTATTGAGACATGGTCGAGGGTAATCAGTGCCATGTTAAGAAAAATGCCATG
>JAHFUH010000539.1 GCA_023265215.1 Acidobacteriota bacterium | reverse complement strand
CCCCACCCTTTGAATTGAAGTTTCCGGATCCTGGAGTTCATTCGCTATTCTGTAGTACTGAGCAGGCAAGCTTGGCAGTGTGCCTATATTGGATAGGACATTTTTCAAATTAGCGTCCTGTAAAAGCGATCCAAATTCCAGGGCGTTGTGGATTATCAGTTTGAGAATTTCAGGCTCACACGGTTTAGAAATGAATTGATGGGCTATCCCCACAGACTTCATTATCAGATCTGCATCCGCATGACCGGACAGTATCATTCGGATAGTAGCAGGATAACGTTTCATCACTTCGCCCAGCAATTCGGCGCCATTCATCCCCGACATGCGCATATCGGCAACAACGAGATCTATCTGATTTGCGGCCATTATTTCCAGGGCTTCGGCACCCGAGACCGCAAACTTCATATCCCACTCGTTGCGCTGCGCACGCAAAGCCCTCTGGAGACCTTCGAGAATGTTGCGGTCATCATCAACAAAAAGAAGTTGCTTTTTCATCCCTGTTTCCGAATAGCGATAAAGAGGCTTCCAGACGGTCCGTTAATTCTTTTGCCGTAAAACCTCTCGGACTTTTTTGGTCAAGCTCTCCGCCGTGAAGGGCTTTTGGAAAATCTTCAGATTTTGATCAAGAATTGTGTTGTCTGTCAATCGTGCGAAATATCCCGAGATGAAAAGCACGCGAATGCCGGGATGGAATTCTCGAAGTTTTTCTGCAATATCACGCCCGTTGAAACCTTTGGGCAAAACCATATCGGTGATCAGCAAATCGATTGTCCCGGCATGTCTCTCCGCGATACTGAGAGCATCCAGACCGTCGCTTGCCACAAGCACGGTGTAACCCTTAGCCGTTAAGCATCGGGCTGCAAAGAACCGAACATCTTCCGCATCCTCCACAAGCAGGATGGTTTCCGAGCCTCCAGATTCAATTGCCTCGAAGCGCTGTTCTTGATCGAGCGATTCATCGACGCGAGGCAGATAGATTCTAAATATCGTGCCCTGTCCCGGTTCGCTGTCTACCGATATATATCCGCCGCTCTGTTTGACAATCCCGTAAACAGTTGCCAGGCCAAGACCCGTTCCTTTGCCTATTTCCTTGGTAGTAAAAAACGGTTCGAATATATGGGATTTTGTTTCAGCATCCATTCCTGCTCCGGTATCGCTGATTGCCATCATCACAAATTTGCCCGGGCTGGAGCCGATATTGTTTTTCACGAAAGAATCATCCAAATCGACATTGGCGGTCTCAAAAACAAGCTTTCCTCCTTTGGGCATGGCATCCCTGGAATTGACGGCGAGATTAAAGACAACTTGTTCAAGCTGAGTTACGTCCGCTTTTACGAACCCGAGATCCGGCGCCAAAACATTCGTTAGTTCAATATCCTCCCCGATCATGCGGCGAAGGAGTTTTGAGTTCTCCGTAACCAGGCCATTGACATTGAAGACCTTCGACTGAAGAATCTGTTTACGGCTGAATGCCAACAGCTTCGAAGTGAGTGAAGTCGCGCGCTCTCCCGCATCCCTTATCAGCTCCAGGTCGCTGCGCCCCTTATAATCAGAGGGAGAATTATCCAAAAGCTGTTCGCTGTATCCGATAATTACCGTCAGCAGGTTGTTGAAATCATGGGCAATGCCCCCCGCAAGCCGGCCGATTCCCTCCATTTTCTGTGCCTGAAGCAATTGTCTTTGCAACAGCCTTCGTTCTGTGATGTCGCGAACGATCGCCCACATTCCATTGGGGACGCGCATTGCATCTCGAAGAAGGAATGTGCGGAGCTCAACAGGGAATATAGTTCCGTCCTTTCGGCGATATTCCTTTTCGTATACTTCGGAATATCCGTGCGAGAGGACTTGTTCAGCAATGATCTTGCGCTCGAAAGCATGCCACGTTTCGGGAGTCAATTGAATATAGGTTAGCGATCGAAGCTCCTCTTCTGAGTAACCCAGTATGGCCTGGTAGGTTGAATTCCATTCAACGAGACGCCCTTGCATATCAACACGGACAAAGCCATCCATCATGCTTTCATAGAGCTGCCGGTACTTAGCTTCGCTCTCACGCAGGGATTTCTCCGCGCGCTTGCGTTCGACGGCAAGACGCAGAGTCCTCGCCAGCAGAGACGTTAGCATTTCCGACTTGATAACATAATCCTGGGCGCCCAAACGGATCGCCTCTTTGGCGATTGCTTCGTCGTCCATGCCTGTAATCACAACGATGGGTGTTTGCGGCACAACTTTGTGCGCGGCGTGCAGTGATCCAAGACCCTGGCTGTCGGGCAATCCCAGGTCAAGTAAAACAACATCTATCTTCCGGGCCTTTAAATATTCAATGCCCAGGGAAAGCTTATCCACCGTGTGCAGTACAATTTCCGGAGCATCGCGCAGCACTTCTGTAATCAGCCGGGCATCGCCGGGACTGTCTTCAATAAGCAGAGCGTTGATGGACTCCACATTCATGGCCTTCTCCGGATTATCAGGCTGCTCCATTGGGTAGTTTCACAACTGTAAGCCAGAAATCCTCGATGGATTTCACCACGGCGAGAAACTGATTCAGATCTATTGGCTTTGTGATGTAACAGTTGGCGTACTGATTATAGGTTTTTAGTATATCTATCTCGTCGCTTGAAATAGTCAGAATGACCACAGGAATGCGCTTAAAATCATTGCTCTGCTTAATCTCAACCAGGACGTCGTGTCCATTCTTTCTCGGCAGATTCAAGTCCAGTAATATGAGATCAGGGCGGGGTGCATCCGCGTGCTTTCCCTCCCGACGCAAATATTCCATGGCTTCAATGCCATCATATACATGGTGGATCGCATTTCTCACTTTACTGTCCCGCAACGCTTCAATTGCAAGGCGCGCATCGCTTTTGTTATCTTCAACCAAAAGGATATCGATTGGATTTCCTTCATCTTGTTTGCTCATCATGGCGTTCCTTTCCTGAGCTCCGGGCACTGGTCAGGCCACAAAAGAAAAGTGAAAAGTCGCGCCTTCTCCAAGTGCGCTTTCCACCCAAATCCGCCCCCCATGGCGTGTTACGATTCTTTGGCAGATCGCAAGGCCGATACCGGTACCCGGATATTCTTGTCTCCCATGCAAACGTTGAAAAATGGTGAAAAGCCTGTTGAAGTACTGTGGATCGATTCCGATGCCGTTGTCTTTTACCGAAATTATCCATTCGAGACCTGTCTTCTCGGCTGAAATATGTACGCGCGGTGTTTGGTCATTTTTTCGGAATTTAATCGCGTTTCCAATCAGGTTCTGAAAAACCTGGACCAACTGCCCGTAATCGCCCTTGACGGAAGGCAATTCGTCGCTGGTCATTACCGCGCTTGATTCGCGAATTGAAGACTGAAGATTTGCTATGGCTGCTCCCATTGCTTCACTTAAATCTACGAGGGCAAAAAGGTTTCCCCGTGTGGTAATCCGTGCATAGCTCAACAAGTCCTTGATGAGCTGCTGCATGCGCTGGGTCCCCTCAACGGCATACCGGATAAATTCAAGCGCCTCCTCATCGAGTTGCCGCTCGTATCGCTTTGCAAGAAGCTGGGTAAAACTGGAGACCGTTCTTAGCGGTTCCTGCAGGTCGTGCGAAACCACGTGAGCAAACTGCTCAAGTTCTATGTTCGATCTTTCCAGATCAGCCAAAGCACGCTGCCTCGCCGCCTCCTGTCTGTCGCGCTTAAGCCTTGCGTCAAGCACCGGGGCAATGATGGAGCCAATGACTTCGAGCAGTTGAAACTCATCATGAGAATAATCCATTTCCTTGTTGGCAATCTGAATCAAGCCAATAACCTCTCCCTGGAACAGGATCGGCATGTTGATTTGTCTGCGAGCTTCAATATGCCCGCCAGGAATGGATTGCGAGATACTATTGGAATAGTTCCCCTTTTTCTCCAGAATGGCTTGCGGCCAACTCCCATTGCCCCAGGTGGAACGAGGAAACAGGATGCTTTTATCCTGCACCTGACATTTATCCCACATATGGCGCATCATGGATGGAACTACCAGGGAGCCCTCTTCATCCAAATAGCCTAAAGAACCATGCGGGCTATGCATAGCCTTGAGAATAATGCTAAGCACTTCAGCGTACATTTCTTCGTTTGAAGCAGTGAGGAACACC
>JAHFUH010000538.1 GCA_023265215.1 Acidobacteriota bacterium | reverse complement strand
GCAGTGGTCATGAGGAAATCTCCGTAATCAACTTCCTGCCAAGAAGTGGACTCAACTTTATGACCCCGCACTCCTCCGAGATGATAGTAAAGGCCACTTGCAATTCGGATACTTGCGCCACTGTAACTGCCAGCATAGGAGCTTATGGTCCGCTGTTCTTTCACTAGGACATTGGCCATTCCGAAAACCGGCACCTCTTTATGTTGTAGGTTGAATTGAACCGGTCCCTGATATGGCTCTATTTTGTCGTTTAAAACCATCCAGATTATAAAACTGAATGCCATCGCCCTGTATCCCGAAGTGTTCCGGACGCCATCCTCGGTTAATCCAACTGCTCGGTAAACATCAGCGATCTTAGAAAATTCATCATTGTCGATCGGTTTATCCATGCTTCTTTTTTTAGCACCTGCGCTCCATCCGTCTGTAAAAGCGGTCATGAGTTGTTCTTTGGGAATTCCCAGGCCTGAGAGCGTCTTGTCCACTTGTTCTTTTATTTCATTAGATTGCTTGCCTTCCGCAATAGCAGTGGATAAGCCAGCGCTCATGTTCTGAATCGCTTGCTTTGCTTTTTCAATGCAAGCCGGATGTGCATCACTGAAAAATCCCGCTTTTTGCCCGCAGTATTTGCAAGTTCCCATGATTCTATCCCCCACTTATTTCCGCCACTTTATCACAAAAATCACCGATCCGATGAAGTCGTTGGGAATCTCCGCAGTGCTGGATTGGGATTGCCCTTTCGATTAGGAGAATCTATTGTAATAGCCTGGCCCAAACAATATGCTCTCTGGTAAATCCGGGGCGGTTCAGGAGAGACGACGTAAAGGACGGTCGATGGCGTCTCAATGGCCGGATTAAGTCCGCAAACGCCAGTGTTGATGAATGGGGAAGGAGAATCCCTTGTACAGACTAAAGCGCGTCCTGTTCTGGATGGGTATCATCCTTCTCTTCCTATCTCCGATTCGATTTGCCATCGGGAACGCTACCGATTATACGTCCGTTCCGATGTTCTTGATCGATCTCATATTTCTTCCGCCACTAAGCCAAGTGCTTGCCTCCGCCCTGTTGTGCTCTGCAATTGAGAAGAATCCGAAGAAGCCGGTGAAGTGGAGAGGCATAGTATTGGCCGGAATACTGTCGTTCGTGACCGCCTCTGCTGCGATGATTCATAGTGGAAGGCTCGCTGATGATAGAGAGAGAGCTTTCCAGAACCTCTATGAGCACGACACGAAACTAGTAGCGAGGCGCGAGATGTTCCATGGTCGAGTATCGGTCCGCTTGAGTCCCCTTACATAACGTTTGAGTGCTCAGATGAGTACTCTAAAGGATCGGGTGGTAAGCTGCCGCGCGAACCCGGCATCCTGAGGGTGGATTATAACTGGCTCGTTACCGTGTTTGGTAAAGATCTTGTAAGGCTCGTCAATATTGGCGATGCGCAGAAGGGACTCCCATAATTCCGCGTTTCGACGGCTTTCGTCATCACCTATGGGGAGGAATTCTCGGGGCGGTCAGTGAACTTGGACGTCGGCTCCGTGCCAGAGATCCTTCGGTATGTCGATGTGTTCGCGGTGAACTTAAAGGCTATGACAAGAGCTAAGCTGCCAAGGCTCTTCGGGTCAGATGCACAGAAACCGCCCCAACAGCCGGGTGCAGGTGTCAACTATTACAAGGCAATCGTGGGGGACCCTCCGTCGCGGGGACGAATCATGGCCTATATTGATTCAGTGCTCAAACACTAACCAAGACGACTCACCCCGAATACCGTCGAGTCGAGTTCAGTGGACCGTGGCGCCGGTGCTTGTCTGCATTGTCGAATCCGATCAAAGGCTCCACTCAACGACAGATAAAAGCCCGATCCTGGTAGATTGATTCTTTATCTATGAATCCTTTGTTTTTCTGCAAGATGAATCAAGCAGCGGCATTTTGCGGAAGCGTTTAGGAAATGCAACATCTTTGAGAGCTAAGGATGCTGGCCTCATTTGGCATATAAGATAAATAAGCCACGTTTTCAGGCAGTCCTTTGCGGTATCAGAGCTGCCTGGTTTCCGATAATGTTATTTGTAAACTAATCCTGAATATCCTAACCCGGTGTGAACGGCGGCTGAAAAGTGTAACACCTGATACATTTTCTCAGTTGAAAAATCTCTGCAGATACGTGGCGAGACCTGCAGTGGCAACGGAACGTTTGTCGAGGCTCCCTGATGGTCGTGTGCTGTATCGTCTCAGACATCGATGGCGCTATGGGACCTCGGATTAAATTTAATAATCTTCCTATGGGGCCGGAGCGAATTTCGAACATGAAATCATTTGCTTTACGGATATAGTGATCTGGATTCAAAAAAGGATACAGCGCTGAAAAATTGCATTCGAACATATCGGGAGTAGATACTATCAATCAGACTCGCCGAACGCCTCCTCGACACCTACCCCCCCTGCCGCAATCCAAATCCCAGTTCCGCGTTCATCCCACGACCTGCTTGTGAAGCTCCTGATATGCCGTTAAGAAATCCCCACCCTCCGCGATCCATGTCAGTGGCTTCGCCTGGAGGCCGGCAACTGCCTTCCCATCCATTCTGGTCGGCGGCAGGAACTTGCACCCTGGCAAAAAACGAATCATTTGATCTCTCAGTTTCACGATTGCAATGAGCGTACACGTTTCATTTCCCAGCCGGTCCTTGTCCTGAAGCGTATCCTCGCTATTTTCATTACTATCTCGGGGAGTGCGCCGTGGAGATCGTGGCAGCGGATTCGGAATCCATCGGGAAGAATATCGATGCCATCGAGGACGAGAATCCGCTTGAGATCTAGTGCACAATCCGTGAAGATCTTTTCGACTGAGCCTGTCGCAGCGCAATGTAGTTTGGCTCCATTTCCGTTGATCCATCGTGATTTTCCATTTGAATCAGCCTTCTATGGTTTTGGCTTGGGGATGAATATGAAAATCATGCCGGCGAAATACAATGCGGCTTTTCATACAAAGACTGAGATTGGGCAGGGCTGGCTTGTTGCGATGGAAGGATGCAGGAAGGAGCTAACGCCATAACATTAAAATAAAGCATCGACAGGCCTGCCATGATTCGACAGGGTGCGTGTCTCACTCTCATTGCAGGGAGTTTCCACAAGACGCGAATAGCAATCCTATCAGTTATCTTCACGAAGAGTGAAGTGCTGCAATGGGACTTCAATGGCGGTCTCGCCTAGATGCAGCCCAAATATGCTAAGGCTTAGAGTTCTTGGGAGATCCCCTTTATGGTATCGTGTGACAGTTTTGTGCATTTTTCCGAGAGGCGCGATTTCAAGCTCAGTGGCAGAGTTCTTTGCAATATCCTCATCCATTTTACGATTCGCAATCCTCCTTTCAGGCGGAGTGCCCAGAATCCGTTCTGCGTCCCGTATTAGACTCGTTGTTTCTATTAGATTCGGCGACTCGGTGCCAAGCTGATGATTCTTTTCATCGACGAGAAACACCTTTGTTGGATCAAACCTCAAGAGCTGGGCGGACTTATTTAAAATCTGAAAATCAATCTTTGCCCAATACTCGTCCTTGAACATTAGGATCATCTTAAGGTTTATGGTCAGTTCATAGTTTTCTGTAGCGACCGAAATATCCCGCGTTATTGACTCTCTCGGCATCGGAGCCGCTTGGACGAATCCCATTCCAAAGAAGAGAAACATTGTCACCAGCACGTTTGGGAACATATAAATTCCTCAAATCCAAGGAGCGACAAAATAATCTTAATGCAATTTCAGATATTCAGGAGCCCCAGAGAATATATGGCGATAAAATTAGGATGAATAGTTCTTTATCCACAAGCCTTTTATCGGCACTTCACCAACTCAATCATCATTGAAAAATTCTAATAAAAACAGGCCGAGAGTTAAAATGCAATCAAGGGGACTCGTCTATCATGCCAAATCAGGAAATAAGGGGAATTCCAGCGATTTTGTCGAAATCCGATACAAGACTTCTCAACAATCATTAAATATCCAACGCTCCAACCGCTCCATTCGCATTTCCTCAGCCCCAGCATCAATATGAGCCCTTGTGTGCGAAAACCATTACCTTTACGCATGCCTGATTCCGGCAAATCACATCCCATATTTTTCAAGGATTTAAGGT
>JAHFUH010000537.1 GCA_023265215.1 Acidobacteriota bacterium | reverse complement strand
TTGAGGTATAAAACCGCAAATGAATATTTTGCCGCCTGAACCGACCGACCCTATTTTGGAGGAAGCCATCAGGGGCCGGCGCATAGCGCCGTCTGAAGCACTGAAACTCATGGACTCGGCGGATCCGCTCAAACTGATCGCCGCAGCCAGGGAAATACGCAGGCGCAACAACGATCCAGCCGTCGTTACCTATACGATGTTTCGCATCATCAATTACACAACCTTCTGCGACGTAAACTGCTATTTCTGCAGCTACCACGAGCCGATCGGTTCGCCTGCGGGCGTGGTTCTTTCGGTTGAGGAAATTGTGCAGAAGATGCGCGCAGCGGTCGTGCTGGGTGCTGACCAGATGTTCCTCCAGGGCGGTGTGAATCCCGGCATTCCCTTCGATTATTACGTGGAGGTGGTGCGCACTGTAAAGGCGGTCTTCGGGCCGCAGCTCCACGTCCGCGCCTTTTCTCCAAGCGAGATCCTGGGCATGGTGCGGCTGACCGGCATGCCGCTCCGCAAGGTTGTGCGGGAGCTAAAAAATGCGGGAGTGGATTCGGTGCCGGGAGCGGGCGCGGAAATACTCAGCGACCGGATGCGCGCCTTGCTATCTCCGCGAAAGCTCTCCGTATCGGATTGGGTCCGCGTCATGCAAATGTGCCACGAAGAGGGCCTTCCCGGCAGCGCAAATATTGTCTTCGGTTCTCAGGAGACAACGGAAGAAATCATCGAGCATCTGAAAATTGTGCGTGACCTGCAGGACCGCACGGGCGGTTTTCTGGCGTTCATTCCGTGGACCTTTCAAAAACAAACGGACAGGTTTTATGTCCGCAGCGTCCCTGCGATGGAGTATCTCAGGGTGCTCGCCATCTGCAGGATATTCCTAGACAACATTTCTCACGTCGAAGCCTCGATCATGGTGCTTGGGCGGGATACCGGTTCGCTCGCCCTGCAAGCGGGAGCCGATGATATTTCCTCGGTGGTGATTGAAGAAAATGTTTTGACCAGCCATGGACCGGGTACCGAGGAAAAGGCGCGCGAGTTCATACGAGAGAGCGGATTCCATCCGCGCAAGCGCGACCTGCTGTACAGATTAATCCCCGAGTAGGAATAACTAATCAGTCGGTTCCCCTAAACAAACTGTGTGTCCGGGTTTCGGCCCAGACTTGTCCAAATCAATACATGGACGCATCACCATAGGCCCTGACTTGACCGAATTATTAACCACACAAAAACTGAACCGCGAAGACCGCGAAGAAAATATTTTTTGTGGACTTCGTGGTTATCGTTTCTGTCACATTCATCAACCAAGAGATCCGCCCGATATCCACAATCGAGCACGACTTCTTTGTAGCGGATAGGAATAGGATATTCACACTCTATCTAACTGCACAGCCGCCAAATGAGCTAACATATTTTTTCTTTGCGGTCTTTGCGGTCTTCGCGGTTCAAAATACAAAGCCCAATCAACGCCATTTATCAATAGAACCTGTTTTGACCCCCCTCCCGTGAGCGGGTGCGCGCCGCCAAAGTAATTAAAAGTGGTTTAAATAGGAGTGAGTATGATATCCTAGTACTACACTAATACTAGGATAGGAGGCCTCCCCTAATGACCATGTCGCGCAGCATTATTTGGCAAGAGATGATCCAGTTGTCTCCGCTTTGTTCTGGTTCCTTGCATGAGCAGTATTTACCTTGCGGAAAACCGAGGTGTCGTTGCCACGACAGCAAATCGCCACAGTTACACGGGCCCTATTATCTTTGGGTGCGGCGCATCGGTGGACGGCAAGTCAATCGCACCTTGCGACCGGGACCTGATTTGGAGAAGGTGAAGGCAGGCATCGAGAACTATCACCGCATGCAGGCCTTGTTCTCTGATCTTCTCAAGCAGGAGGAAGAAAAAGTTTTATCCTCGGAGCGGGCCGCTGAGACTGAGGGTAAAAAAAACTTCAGGAGGAGATTCAGGAAACCCTGAGTACTTTTTTGAAGAATCTTCGACTGGAACCTCTTCAGTCAGAGGGGCCGATCGATGCCGGTGCGGAAGAGGAATTGTTTCGCGATCTTGGCCGGCAGGCTGCGGCTGAGGTCTTGTCTCGGCGCTGGGAAAGCGCGGGGGCCGGAAGCGTTGGCAGATGTCCCGACTGTGGAACACAGTTGCGGGATCTGGGTCTGCGAGGTAAGCGATTTCAGACTCTTTGCGGGACGGTACAATTGCAGCGGCGAATGGGCTATTGCAATCAATGCCATGCGACTACGGCCACACTGGATGAGCGTCTGGGCGCAAATGATACAGGGATCACACCCGGCCTGCAGAGAGTGATCTGTCGTGTAGCCTTGGAGATGGCCTACGAACCGACGAAAGCTTTGTTGAAGGACACCTTGGGATTTTCCCCATGTTCATCAAGAGAGATTGAAAGGATTGCCAACAGGCACGGGAAAGAAATCGAAATACGGTTAGAGATGTCTTCCCCTGCAGGGAAACGGCCGCGGGCCAAGAAGGTCTATTGTGTAGCTATAGACGGGACTATGATTCCGGGCTTGCCCGACCCAAAGGATCATCGGCTTATCTGGCACGAAGTGAAGTTAGCCACTGTTATTGATGCCAGCGATATAGACGCGCCGTTTTATGTGGCCAGCACAGAAAAAGCAGAAGCATTCGGTTTGAAGTTGTGGCGGGCACTCGACACGAGGGGAATGGACCCGAAAAATCTGGCTCAGGTAATAGCTGACGGGGCTCCATGGATCTGGAATCTGGCCGATTTGCATTTCCCCGGTGTCACACAGTTATTAGATTTTTATCATGCAGCGGAACATTTACACCAAACGGCAGCAGCTCTGTGGCCTGAAGGCATAGCCAATGCATGGTGGCATCGACGTTTGGAGCAGCTCAAGGCTGGCGAACTTGGAAACTTTTTCGCAGCATTGAAACTGATTGCAAAGCGACGGACAACAAGCGACCCGGCAGTCAGTCCAGAACGATTGCTGCAATACTTCGAAGAGAACCGAAAGAGGCTGGGATATGCTGAGGCACTGAACCGTAATCTGCCGATTGGTTCGGGTGTTGTCGAATCGGCCGGAAGACACATCGTTCAGCAGAGACTGAAGCAATCCGGCATGCGGTGGTCGCTTGCGGGGGCTCAGGCGATCCTGAATCTGCGCACACGGCATCGCAATGGCCAATTTGAGCAATACTGGGAGAATTATGCGGCGGCGTAACAACTTTGGTGGCGCGCACCCCCGGACAGGGGCATGCTGGACAAATACGGCAATGAGATTGAGGACCGCATTTATAACCAACGGGATTTCGACAAGACACTGGTGCTGGAGAAACGCACGCAGCTTGTCGCTCAGAAAATCAGCGAATTCCTGCGCCAGACCAATCGCTTCGACAAGACCATCGTTTTTTGCGACAACATCGATCATGCGGAGCGCATGCGCCAGGAGCTTGTCAATGCCAACAGCGACCTCGTGGCCCAAAACGATAAATACGTCATGCGCATTACCGGCGATAACGAAGAAGGCAAAGACGAGCTCGATAACTTCATCTTTCCCGAAAGCAAATATCCGGTTATCGCCACTACCTCTAAGCTGATGGCCACCGGCGTCGACGCCCAAACCTGCAAATTGATAGTGCTGGACCAGCGCATTCAATCGATAACCGAGTTCAAGCAGATCATAGGATGGGGCACGCGCATTAACGAAGACTACGGCAAGTACTACTTCACCATTATGGATTTCAAGAAAGCCACCGAGCTTTTCGCCGATCCTGATTTTGACGGCGATCCGGTGCAAATCTATATCCCCAAACCAACAGATTCGCCGGTTCCTCCGGACATTTCCGAAAACGGAAGCCCCGAAATGGATTCCCCTTATCCCGAAGCCGGCGATGGCTTACGTGGCGCCGACTTAGCCGAACAAGGCGCAGCTGACGAAGGGAATAGGATTCGGCGCTATGTGGTGGCCAATGTCGAAGTCAAAGTGGTTGCGGAGCGTGTGCAGTATTTCGATGCCAACGGCAGGCTGATCACGGAGTCCCTGAAAGACTACACGCGGAAAACCCTGACGAAAGAATTTTCCTCCCTGGGCGATTTTCTTCGCCGGTGGGGCAAAGCCGAGAAGAAACAGGCCGTCATCG
>JAHFUH010000536.1 GCA_023265215.1 Acidobacteriota bacterium | reverse complement strand
GTCGAATTCCAGACCGCCGGCTCGATTCGATCGCAGTTCCCCAAAGGCGTGCGCGAACTAGAAGATGGTGGGACATTCAACACAATCGCAGGTCAGCCGACGGATGACTCGGAAATGGCGCTGATGCTTGCCCGGTGCCTCGTACGAGATAAACAGTACGACGCGGGAGCAGTTCTGGAGGCCTATGTGCATTGGTTTACCAGCAATCCGTTTGACTGCGGGGGAACCACATCGAGAGCTCTTGGTGCAGCACGGATGGGCAAGAACCGCGAAGATCGCCTCAATTCTGTTACCCGATCGGCATCACAGGACAGCGAAGCAAACGGTTCGCTCATGCGCATCAGTCCGCTGGCAGTCTTCGGTTGGTCGAATCCTGACAAGGCAGTCATGTGGGCGCGAGAAGATAGTGGTCTGACTCACCCGAATCCGGTCTGCCGGGAATCCTGCGCAGCCTTTGTTCGAGCGATCACTATCGCACTTACCGGAGGTGACGCGTCAGAATGCTACCGGGCAGCGCTGGAAGAAGCACGCAAAGGCGGAGTATCGGCCGTAATTTCCGCACTGGAAACTGCCGTGACGCATGCGCCTGAGGAGATGGATCGCCACAACGTTGGCTGGGTCTTGCTGGCCCTGCAGAATGCATTTTATCGTTTGCTTCACTCCGAATCATTTGAAGAAGCCTTGGTTGAAACAGTGGGCTGCGGAGGGGACACGGACACAAACGCAGCAATCTGCGGGGCTTTGCTTGGCGCACTTCACGGTCGGGATGCAATCCCGACACGGTGGCGGCAGCGAGTGCTCACCTGCCGCCCGATGGATGAGATTGAAGCACGCCATCCTCGTCCGGTTGATTTCTGGCCCGTTGACGCCTATGAGCTTTCCGAGGCTCTGCTGATCTCCCTATTCCGCCTAGACAGTCAAAATAAACCGTAAGATCAGATTGTTGTTCCTTAGGGCTCCCACCGGCGGCAACCTCGTTGAAGCGCTGTTATTTCCACAGCCTCCAGCATTACCTCAAATGTCTTTGGGAAATCAAGTCCCTTGATCGAAGTAAATCGAGTTGCTTCATGCTCGAACTGCCTCGGGTTGGCTTGATGAAGCGCATTCCAATAATTCAGGATTATGTCCCTTCGGCGCTTCAGCAAAGCATTGGTAGGGAGGCTATCACCTTTGGCACGGTTTACATTTGGTGCGGCGGGCAGCAGGTTCCACAGATCATTATTCCGCCACACAGAAAAAGGCAAAACGTGGTCTATATGAAAAGCCCGGCCGATTGGAATCCCGCTCCATGTGCACTCTTTTGATGGCAGGTTTGAATAGACTCGCTTAGCATCATCGACGCATCGCTTGAAGTTTGGGATACGAAGCAAGCGATCGATAACTTCGCTGGCGCTGATTGTCTTCTTTGAAATCTCCGCGGTTAATTCACTCCAGCGAAGGATTAGTGCATCTTGGATCCAATGCCCGGAAAGGCACAATTCCCGCCAGATATCTCCACTGATGATCATCTGACGTCGCCTGCCATCGTAATCAAAAAGCTTGCCGGCTTGGGAAGAACAGCCGGCATGAGTCATCGGGCCTTCTTTTATGACCTGGATTAGTCTCCGGAACACCGCTTCCAGGAGATTTCGCTGAGGGGTGTCGAACAAATCGTTCCTGAATGCAACTGCAAAGCCATCCAACCCGCCGGAATGGCGGAATGAATCAATCAGCTGTTCAAGCTGTGAGCGAAATCCGATGTGAAGCCTGCCAGAACTGGATTCGCCGCGGATCTGTGGGATAAAACATCCACTGTCGTCGAGCAAAGGCCAATAATAATAGATCCAGCGCTCGGCTATGTCGCGAATCGGGATGCCCACCGAGCTGTCCTTTCGCCATTCCGCGAGGTGATAGTTGGTCAGGGCAATTTCGCAGAGAGCGCGAAATAGTGCCAGCTTATATGTGGCAACTTTACGGTCACGATTTAGTACGCCCTCAATCTGGTCAATAGGTCGAAGCACTTTTTCTGAGCGCAAGGCAAAAAGCAATGTTGTCCAGCTGATGCCGGGCCTGCCCAGGCTATCGATATCTTCCCATCTACCCAAGCACTGAAAGCCCAGGCGCTCATAGAGCAACTCGATAGCTTCAGGAATTAGCGTTGTATAGAGACGCCCATACTCATCACGACCTGATGCATTTATTCCCGGCCTTTCTTTTGGGAAAGACAATAGAAGTCGGCCGTTTGGCTTGAGGATGTTTCGAATGTCGAAAGCGGCGTCGAATTGCTGCTCTTGGGGAATGTGCTGAAAAACAGCAGCGCATAGAACACCGTCAAATTTTCTGCCTATCTGTGTAGCCAAGTCCGGCAGGGCACCAGCATAGATGCGGCCCTGCAATTGTGGGCTTTGCACAGCTGCAAGCATTCGCAGATTAGAACTTGGCTCGATGCCATAAGCCTCGTATTGTTCATTTATCAGAATACTCATGTCGCGACCGGATCCAGAGCCGATATCCAGGATCTCCGAACCGGGCGGAAAAGCCATTTTGAAATACTTCTCTACTCCGCTTTTCCCAGAGGAATACATTGCGAATACGGTCTCAGCGTTCTCGTCGTAGTATCTAGCCGTCAAGGCATCCATTTGAGAGGGCATTTTATAGCTTTCGTTTGGCTTGGCGCAATATAAGATCACGGGTGCTGTCAGCACGCTCACAGGAGACCCTTTCTCGTTTTCGACGGGAAGCGAAATTATCGCGGGCTGCTTAGCAAATCCGAGTTCGATAGACTTAAGCTTTTGACTGTCGGTCGGGACATCAATCAACGCTCTTCGCAATAAGAGTGACGCCGTTGTGATAGAAGGCGAACAATTCAGGACTGATACCTGCGTCGCCAGTGGTTGCACAGGCCTGTTTTAAGGTTTCTTTGATACGCGATGCTGGCCCCTTTTCTACATTCCGGCGGGACTTAAGATAGTACCGGACATTTTTGGAAAAGAGTTGCATCGCATGGCTCATTGTCGTCAAGAATTCCTATTTGACCGGCCAGGAGATGATTTATTTACGCAAGATGCTGAGAAAAAACCAGCGGGAAATGTCCGAGATCCTGGGCATTGGCCAGGTATCCCTGAACAGATGGGAACGAGAAAAACGCAGCGGACACACGAAGGCAATGGATACGCTGTTCAGAATGGTTTACCTGGCTCTGCAAGACGACGAATACACCCACGATGCGAACCAGAAAATTCGGGAAGCGCTAATCAAGTACTTCGGGAATATCAAATCTGAAGCTGTGCCGCTGTCCGCTGAGATCGATCCTCGGACATGCTCCCCCGAGGATGTTATCGATCAGGCTCTCGTGCCGGTGATTTCCGGGCAAAGCGGATCCCAGTGTGCAGCACCTGATCTTTAATTTCTGCCATCAGCTTTCAGCGCTCAGCTTCTGAATAAGCTCTGTGATTTCAGTCAGAGCTTCGCCAATTCGAAGCTGGTTTAGACTGGCATGGACACAAAAAGATAACCTAAGAGAGGGCTTACACACAAAAGTCCTCACAACGAGTAATTCCCACCTTTTTTTGTTGTTTGGATTGTCTGCAAGTTGTTGAAAGGTCTGGCTCCTCAGGTAGGACTTTATTTAACCTCTAATCAAATATAGTAAAAAACAATAGTCCCCTTTATTCATGCGGTCTCTGCATTATTTTCTTGTCTAATTGCGTCTAAAGAAATATGCTCATATTTACTAAATATTGGTGGGGGATATGGTAGGGGAAAATAGAATTCGGTTCGAGTCCCGATGGGAACTATAACCAGAAAGGCGGCGCGAGAATGGGCGGCAAAGGGAAGCATCCGGAAAAAAGACTGACGGCGGTCACGATACGCAATGCAAAGCCAGATAAAAGAATATGTGATGGTAATGGGCTTTATCTCGAAGTGGACACGACAGGCTCGAAATATTGGATACTGCGGACTGTCATAAAAGGGAAACGCCGATCAATAGGGTTGGGTGGCGTTTCCCTTGTTCCGCTGGCAGAGGCACGCGAAGAAGCCCGGAAATTAAGGCTAATAGCCCGCAAAGGTGGGGATCCGCTGACAGATCGGAGAAGGGAACGCCAGGTTGTTCCGACATTCGAAGAGGCGGCGCGAGAATTCCAT
>JAHFUH010000095.1 GCA_023265215.1 Acidobacteriota bacterium | reverse complement strand
GAACTTTTCGTTGAGGGCAGCAAAATCTTTCTGCGCTGCTTGATACTCTCTGTCGCTGATCCAGTTGTTGACGCGGGCCCTGTTGATCGTATCGTTGTTTGCAAACAGCAGCCCCTGCTGGTAAGAAGTGGCATTCCCGCTCACTGCGGCCTGCAAAGCGGAGAGCATATCCGGCGTCAGCACCGCCGCGGTGGCGTGAAAGCAGAGCAATAACGGAAATAAAAATGCCGACATGCGTGCGATGCGCCTGACCATGTGGATGTCCTCCCTCTTTCTTCAACCAGAGCGGATGTATGTTGTCAATGGAGAGATCTGCTCTCCATACTCCCTTCAGGAAATCATCCCCCTTATTTCATTATTTCCCTGGTTGTAACCCTCATCGGATTCCGCCAAACCTTCGGATAGCAATTTGTCTGATCCATGAGCCATTGGCAGCTTATCGACCGCCATGCGCTGACTTCCTGTTGTGATATAACCACGGTGGGGGTTGTGGATCGATCGTCTCGGCAAATTAAACCTCATGCCCCAATTGATCGAACACTATCAGCAGGAAAGCGGATGGGCAGGGTGTGCAATGAGTCGCGATCCCCGGTGGTTATGAAACGGCGGAAAAATGACTTAATGCGATCCAGATGGAGACGATTATAAGGATAGACGCGGCCAGGCGAAGTATATATACCTTCTTGCTTTGCGTTTCCAGTATTGTGCTCCCGCGATAGGTCAGAGCTGCACTGATAAGCACGATGAAAATCCCTCGGGTCGACATCAGAATATTGGGAATCACCACACCGCTGCTCATTTTTAACATGATCACAAAAAGCAATGTCGCTGTAACAAGTGAAACCGCAGAATATAAGCTGAGCTGTAAATCCATGCCCTTCAATACGAGAGATACCCTTCTTTTCATAATATAGGGAATGACGCAAAGTGAAAGGACACCGACTATAAAGTTGTAGTAGATAATGAAATTATAAGAGTCCAGATAAACCAGCGAACGCTTGATATAGATGTCTGTAAATCCGAATATGATACTGCAGATGGTCATCAGGACAATCGGCTTCAGCGGGAATTTACTGCTTCCGCTTTTTGACGGAGAGTAGCTGAGGATGGCGATCGAAATTGCCACTAAGACGGCGGCGATGTAGACCTGCCAGTTGTGTTTTTCATGAAGCATGGGGATCGCCAGAAGACCGGCAAAAATCACCTTGCTTCCCATAATCGGCATCACACTGGAAACATCACCGCAATGGAGCGCCGTGTATAAAAAAAGATAGGCGGCAACACAGGTTATGCAGGATATCAACAGAGGAATCAATCCCGCCGGGGGAGGGAATTGCGGCCTGATAAAAATCCAAAGCAATGGCGTTAAAAGCGCTTGAAGAACACTTATATAAAGAAATAAAAGAAATGGTTCCTTGATTCTGTTTTTAAGAAGGGCTTTTGAGAATGCAGAATAGATGCTGTGCGCAAAACCTGAAGACAGACCCACAAGAAAAAAAATGATGTTCATAAACAGAGATTCATCGAGTCGAAAATAGCTAATCTAAAAAGCATCGGGGTCGGAGTCGCTATCGATATCAAGGTCAGCATTTTAAGCCTTAGACCCCGATACCGACCCCGACCCCGACCCCGAATCAAACCGAACAGGCAATGTCGCCGTTACTTGGCAAATTCTGGCTTTCTCTTTTGCAGGAATGCGTTAACCCCTTCTTTGCAGTCTGGGGCACAGGAGATATCGCCGGCACCTAAATAGGCGATCTCCAGAGCTTCCGCCAGCGTCTTGGCTTTTGCGGCCTTGTTGATGATGCCGCCGATGATTCCAAGGATTGCCTTGCTGAGAGGAAGATCCCCAGCCATTGGTGCATCCGGAACAACGAACTCAGGAATATCCGCCGGCCCATCAGGAATTCTGGGGATATTTCCGTGGAGTTTATTGACCTCATCGATCGCCGCGTCAATCAATTCGGGGAAGCTCTTTACGATCTTCTTTACGATTCCGATTTCCGCTGCTTCCTGAACGGTCAATCTTTCGGATTTTCCGATCATGGCATGAAATTTCGCCGCGGCCTTGGGCCATTTACGATAGGGGATAACGACGCCGCCCATGCCGGGGATCATTCCCAGTGTGATTTCCGGAAGCTGCATGAAGGCCTTTTCCATCGCTACCATGCTGTGGCAACGAGTGGCCAGTTCCGTGCCGCCGCCCATGGCAAGGCCGTTGAGAGCCGCAACAACCGGCTTGCCCATCTTGTCGATATACTCAAGGACCTTGGAATTTCCGCGTGACAACGCCTGACCCTTTTCGTGGTTGCCAAAGGTCGCGACGAATCCGCCGATATCGGCGCCCGCGCAGAAGGCCTTCGGGCCGTAACCGGTGATCACGAATCCTTTCACAGACGGATCCGCTTCGCCTTTTTTAAGCTCGGCTAATATTTCGTTACAGGTGGCGTCGCTTAGCGCATTGGCCGCCTGAGGTCTTCGTTGCGTGATGATGGTCACTCCATCCTTCTGGTCGACCAGGATGTCCCGCGGGAAAACGAGGTACTCTTGAATCGGTTTTTCCGGTTTCGGGAAACCGGGGCGTTCGGCATCGAATTTCTTAATGATGTCGGCAACCTTTTCAGCTCCCATGACAGCCATCAGCTCAAAGATGCCTTTTTTATAGCCGAGGGCAACCATGCTGCCGAAATTCATATCGGAGCTCTTGCCGATATTTTTGTCCGCAACATAGAAAGCTTGGGAAAAGACGCATCCCAGAAAGCGCATCCGAATCCATTCCGCAGTCTCCGGATCCACGTCTACCTTTGTACCAGGTTTGTTGTAAGACCATTTGTCTACGGACAGGAGCAGCTTGGACGGAGCATAAGCGGCTCCTTCAGCTGTTCTCCGCATCATGGACGAATAGGTCAGCGGGTTGGTCATAATGCCAAAAGGACCGGCGCCCAGAAACTCTTCGCTGATGCGATCGATCTCTTTGCTGGTAGCACGTTGCAACATCCAGGCGGTTTCACTTCCCCAAGTTTCAAACAGCCGATTGAGAACAAAGGAAAAGGCATCCTGAGTAGCGATCGGCGCTTTCCCGGCCTGGGCAAAGTACCAGAGCAGCCAATCGACGACTTCTTTATCAACACGTTCCCAGTTGACGACCTCGACACCCATGCTGCGCCACGCCGGTTCGAAAAAGTGGGTATTCGTGGTTCTCTCCGGATGGCTCAAATGGCTGAAGATCTGATGCGCCAGAATGCCACTCGTGTTGGATGTGATGATCGCATCCTTGCTGACAATCGATTCGACCTGTGTGAGGATTTTCTTTTTCAGCTCCAGGTTTTCCGTTGCCGCTTCAATTACCAGCTCGCAGTTTTTTAGCTGACTGTAATCCGTGGTGTATACGATATTACCCAGGATTTTTTCTACCTGCTCCGGGCGTATCGTTTTTCTTTCGACGCCCTTCTTGGCATATCCTTCAAACCGCACTTGTGCTTTCTTGAGAGGTTCTTCAGCTACATCCACAAGGTACAGTTTCATTTCAGGGAAAGCGGTCCGAAAACCATAGGCAATATCGGGACCGATGGTCCCGGATCCGACCACGGCCATTTCCTTCGGTATAGGCCGGATGGGCTTGATGAGGTAGGGATTCTGAAAGCTTGGATACAGGTTTTTTACCGTCATTTTGATAGCTCCTTCATATATCGTCTGCGTATTAATTCACTTTGAATACCAGGGCGGCACCTGAATCGCC
Source organism: Acidobacteriota bacterium (assembly GCA_023265215.1). GTDB lineage: Bacteria > Acidobacteriota > UBA6911 > UBA6911 > UBA6911 > UBA6911. The sequence goes on along the minus strand of JAHFUH010000095.1, from coordinate 9,028 downwards.
TGCCGCGCAACCGGCCACCAGTCCATAACCGCCGCCTTTGAGAACCAGTTCTTCGATACACTCAATGGCCAGTCTCATGACCGTTGGCCCTTGCGGGTGTCCGAAAATCAGAGAGCTTCCGTAATTGTTGAATATCTTGTCGTCGATCCCCATCTGTTTTCTCATGATGATATCGTTAACGGAAAACGGATTATGGGTCTTAACCGCCTTAAGGTCGGACACCTTGATGCCTGCTTTTTCCAATGCTTGCTGCGATGCCGGGACCGGTGCGTCAGGCATATGCGCCTTTTTGACACGCCCAAATCCATAAGAAAGAATCTGGATGGTCACGCCCTTATCGGCGGAAAGGGAAGCCGCTTTATCCTTCGTGGTTATGATCATACCGGCGTTCCCATCGGCGGCATGGGTTTGGGCGCCGACGGTCATGATGGAATCAGGCCCCATCGTTCTCAGCGCTGCCAAGCCCTCGGCAGTGCAGGGGGTAATCCCTTCGTCCGCTTCCACAAGGATGGACTTTTTCTTGGAGAGCCATACTTCCACGGGAATCATATAGCGTTTCTGAAATTTGCGGTCATCCGCCGTCGACATCAGGTACTTATTGTATCGATCGAGCACCAGGGCATCAGATTCCTGCCGGGTGATGCCGTGCTCCTTTACGACATTGTTGGCCGTGCCTAAGGGGCCGGTGTCGCCGGTCGGCTCAAAGTTGAAACCGTCTAACATCCAGCTCTCGAAGTCCGGCTTTCCGCCGAGGCCGGTAGGATTCGGCCAGAGGATATTCGGGCAATTCGAGGATCGGTCACAGGTAGCCACCAACATATTGGTGTTGTTTCCCACTTCGACGTAGGATGCCGCAACATTGATGGACACCGTGGAGGTGGCGCAGGCCTGGGCGACTCGGGGACCGCTGATATTCGGATTGCCCATCAGCGTGGCAAACCAGGGGGCATCATAAAACCACATTTTTTGGGGAATGGTTGTGCCGAAGACGATACCATCAAAGATATCCGGCGTGATCCCGCGTAATTCAAAGAACTTTTTCGCCGTGGCAGCTGCCAGCTGCACGGCATGCTGATTTTGCAGCGATTCCTGCCAACGGCAAAAAGGTGAACTCCAGTATCCTTTGTAGGGAACATATACATTTTTAAACATTTCCAGCTCCTTTCGGATATTTTTCGCAACTCTATATTAAGATCTAACCTTGAGGACTTTTAGGTAATGCAGATAGGAATGCAAAGCCTTTTTGGCTTTGAAATGGGCCATACGTTTTCTGCAAAAACGAATAATGTCTTCTTCATTCACCCCTGAACTATTGTTTGAAACCACCGGGGCATGACCGCTTCCCAAACCTCAACATACTTGAGGCACGTCCATGACAATCTGCCGACTCTGAAAAAGTCACGCTGGTAATATGGGGATTCGATACCATGGCGACTACGGGGAAGAATACGCCATCTTGTGGCCTGCCCCTTACCAGCTTTTTATTGGTTTACCTCTTCGAAATCTCAAACGCGCACTGGACAATATCGTGGATGCGCAGAAAGAAATCAGATTTCGTAGAACAGGATAGGAGAGACAAAGAATCATAGTCAAGCACGAAATGCCCTGCTTTGGCACTATATTTTAGTAGATGAAACCCAAAATGCTTGACACCAAAACGAACATGTTGATAACGTAAAACTCGATTTTCAGGAATGGAATAAATTCAGTTTTTGCCTTCCTGCAAAAAGTAATCCTCGATGGACTCTAAAGCTGCGGAACGCAGACAGGAGCCGGATATGATCGAGGCTGGAGTCTGATCCTGCAATCAGGATGAAGTTATATGGTATGCAAACAAAGATTCACTTGATTCTCATTCACAGGGACGCTGCGGCAAAATAGAAGTGATTTCATCGAAGCCCTGCCAGACCCAGCGCGACCTGTCTTTGGCATATACGCCCAGTTTTGCAGATCCCTGGAATAAATCTCGAAGACATTAAATCGCCCGAGTGTTTTCACATTGAGGAAATGCTCAAGACATGGAAAGTACTTTATAAATGCTCGACAGACACGGGAGAGACGTATGGGAAAGATTTCTTCGCTAGACGCATTCTTTAAACCGAAAAGTGTAGCCATTGTCGGCGCGTCCTCTGATCCCAAGAAAGTGGGTAATACCGCGCTTAAAAACCTTGTGTCCATGGGCTACCAGGGAAAGGTCTTTCCGGTCAATCCACGCGAGGATTCCATCCTCGGGTTCCGCTGCTACAAGAATATGTTGGAAATCCCAGAACCGGTGGATGTTTGTGTTTTGCTGGTATCGGCAGATCTTACGATGCAGGTTGCTAATGAACTCGTTCAAAGGAAGAGCCGGTATGACGATGTAACCGCAGCCGTGTGCATGTCCGCGGGATTCGGAGAACTGAACACAGGCGAAGGAAAGCAGCGTGAGCGGGATCTTGTCCAGACTTTAAGATCAGCCTCGATCCGGCTTATCGGGCCCAACTGCGTTGGAGTATTCGATACTTACAGCGGATTCAACACGAATTTCGATATTGCGGATTACCCGAAAGGCGGGGTGAGCTTCCTCACACAAAGCGGCGCGTTCGCCAATTCCTATCTGTTCTGGGCAGAGAGACTGCGCCTGATTGGCGTCAGCAAATTCGCTTCGATCGGTAACATGGCGGACGTAACCATGGGGGAACTGCTGAATTACCTCAAAGACGATGAATCCACACGTGTGATTGCCCTTTATATGGAGGGATTCTCTAACCCGAGAGAATTTTTTAAAGTTGCTCGCGAAGTCAGCGCAGTAAAGCCCATTGTTGTCATGAAGACCGGCAAAAGCGAGGTCGGCTCGAAAGCGGCATTGTCCCACACCGGTTCTGTAGCCGGATCCGATGCGATCTATGAAGGCGCTTTCAAACAGGCGGGCATTATTCGCGCCAGGACCATACTGGAGTTCTACGACACGGTGAGAGCTTTTGCGAAGCAGCCGGTTCCGGAGGGGAATCGCGTATCCATTCTTACCCATATGGGTGGGCCTGGGACAATCTGCATTGATGAAATTTCCGCGACCAATGAACTGCAGCTGGCAAAGCTTTCGCCCGAGACGGAAAAGGTTCTCAAGAGCATTTGTGCTCCGATGGCGAATATCGGGCATCCCGATGGATATGTCGATTTGACAGCCGCTCATTATGAAAACCTTCACAACCAAGTCCTGCAGATTTTATTCCAGGATAAGAACGTTGATACGGTTTTGCAGATCCTGGCACCGAGTGCTTTCCTGGATCAGACGTTGCTCGTGAAGGAAATTGTCGCGGCTAGCCAGGCGAAGCAAGGGGGGAAGACGTTCCTGAATGCCGTAACTTTTGGAGACTTCGCACACGAAGTCCGCCAAGGTCTCGAAGACGCGGGCATGCCCACATTCGAATATACCGATATGCTCGCACGGGTTGCAGGGAACATGGCAAACTATGCGGCTTACCGCAAAGCCCATGCCGCACAAACCGGAATCTCGAAATACCAGCCAAATCCGAAGAATCGGTCCGCAGAAATAATTGCGAGCGCATTAAAGAAAGGGCGCCTCAGTCTTCTGGAACCCGAGGCCTACGAGGTATGTAATGAATACGGAATTAAAGTGCCTCCTTTCCGGCTTATGGATTCCGTCGAGAGTGCCATCGCGGCGGCCAATGAAATCGGGTATCCGGTTGCATTAAAGGTGGTCTCCGAAGAAATCCTTCACAAGACGGATGCCGGCGGCGTGATGCTTGGAATTACTTCGGACAGCGCTATGAAAGCATCGTATGAACAACTCGTCGCAAACGTAAAGAAAGCGGCGCCCAGCCTATCCAAGATGAACGTGCTGATCCAGAAGATGATGCCTTCCAATACAGAGCTTGTGATCGGGGCGCTTAGAGATAAATCCTTTGGGCCTGCCGTTATGTTCGGAATGGGCGGAATTTATGTAGAAGCGCTGAAGATGGTAGGCTTCCGCCTCTCGCCGATCAGCCTGGATGACGCGAAAAAGCTGATCCAACAAACACTCCCACCTGTTTTGATCAAAGGAGTGCGCGGAAGAGGCCCCATGCACGTGGATTCCATTGCCAACGTCCTCGTCTCGCTTGGGCAACTGCTCGAAGAACAGCCGCAAATCGAGGAAGTGGATTTCAATCCCGTTTTCCCATATCAGGACGGCTGTATCGCTGTTGATGCGAGAATTATAATTTCCAGTTCTCGGTGACCGATCTGATAGGAAATCCCGAGAGCATCCAGCGTCTGAATCATCGGTCCCAATGCCTGAAAGATAAGGGGATCATTCATCCGGATCTCCGCCGCAGACGTACAGCTATAATAACCTCGCTAATGAAATCACATTGAGGAGTAGACGGGTGCCTGTTTCTATACTCAAAGATGTAACGGTCATCGAATGTGCTACCTACGTTACCGGCCCTTACGCAACTTCGCTGCTGGCCGATTTGGGCGCGCGAGTCATTAAAATCGAATCACTGCCGGACGGGGATCCTTACCGTTACTTCGCCCCCGGGGATTACTATAGTCCGAATTTTGCGCATCTGCATCGCAACAAACAGAGCATCTCGTTGGATCTGAAAACGCCTGAAGGTAAGAAAATTAGCCTCGATCTGACTCGAAATGCGGATGTCTTTGTCGAGAATTTTCGTCCTGGCGCCGCCGAGCGTCTCGGCCTGGGTTACGAGACATTGCGAGCACTGAACTCCAGGCTTGTTTATTGCTCCATTTCGGCTTTCGGCGAATCAGTCCCCTATGCCCGTAAGCCGGGCTTCGATACTCTGGGTCAGGCAATGAGCGGCCTTTTGGGTTTGCTCACCGATCCTGAAGAGCCAAAGATAATGGGCGTTGCCCTATCGGATTATATAACAGGGTTGTCAGCTGCTTATGGGATTCTCGGCGGATTATTGGCGCGGCAGACCTCCGGCCAAGGCTTGAAAGTAGAAACTTCATTATTGCAGGCGACCCTGTCATTCATCGGCGAAACCGCTGCCGGTTATTTCAGCACCGGCACCGTTCCCAATCGCATTGCCAGAGTCAAGAACGGCCACGCGTTCGCATTCGTAACGAGGGATAATTTGCCCCTGGTCATTCATTGTTCGGTGCCGGAAAAATTCTGGCTCGCACTCTTGAAAGCCGCGGATCGAATGGAGCTTGCGGAAGATGCGAAGTTCAAAACTCGAGACGACCGGCGCAGTAACTTCGAGCAACTGGAAAAGGAACTGGCGCCTACTTTCGCGACCAGGGACCGGGAACAATGGTTGTGTCTTCTGGAGGAAAACGATGTTCCCGCAAGCCCGTTATATAACATGAAAGAAGTTCTGGAGGACCCGCATGTTCTTCATCTCGGGATAACAGAAGAAGTGGAGCACCCAAAGACGGGCAAGGCGAAGTTCATCGGGGGCCCCGTGCGCTACGAAGGTCTGTCCGTAGAAAAATCCGGGTCGCCGCCACTTCCCGGCGAACACACGGATACAATCCTCGCGGAACTCGGCTACAGCAGGACCGAAATCGAAAAACTCTCGAAAATAGGCGCCATTCAGCTGCAGGCAAAAACCTAGCCCGTCTAGTTTGCGTCACAAGACTTCTGTTTTATGATGTAAAATGCGATCCATGGTAGGAGCCTGTCCGAGTATTAGGAGGGGTCGCGCGCATGGGGAGGATCTATGTTTAAAGGCGGTTATGCAGGGAAAATACTGAGATTGAACTTAAACAATCTTTCGGCAAAGGAGGAGCCGCTTCCGGAAGATCTGGTAAGGGATTACCTGGGAGGAGCCGGTTTTGGCATCAAAGTTTTATATGAGGAAGTGAAACAAGGAACTCCAGCGTTAAGCGAAGCCAATAAACTCATATTTTCCGTGGGCCCCTTGACGGCCTCGGGCGCGCCATGCGCCAGTCGAATGTCTGTGGTCGCCAAATCCCCGCTTACGGGCGCAGTAGGCATGGCCCTTTCAGGAGGGCAGTTTCCGGCGGAAATGAAGCATGCCGGCTACGACATGATTATCCTGGAAGGAAAAGCCGAAAAGCCCACCTACGTTTCGATTCACGACGGCGAAGTGCGATTTCGCAGCGCAGCCAAGCTGGTTGGCATGATGACCACCGACACTCAGCTTTTTGTAAAGGAAATGCTTGGCGACCAGAATTATCGCGTGGCTTGTATCGGGCCGGCCGGTGAAAAACAGGTTCCCATGGCCTGCATCATCAATGAGCGTCGAGCGGCAGGACGGAAGGGGTTGGGGGCGGTGATGGGTTCGAAGAACCTTAAGGCCATCGCCATTTTGGGTTCTCAGAAACCGGTCATTGCCGACCCTGAAGCTTTCAAAATTGCGCGGAACAATATGCTGAGAGCCATGAAGGAAAGCCCGGTACTCTATCCCGAATTCTCCAAAGCGGGTACGCCGATGACTCTCGACGTAACGACCAATATGGGAATCTTTTGCATCAAGAACTGGTCGGAGACGGGGGAAATTGACATGGTGCCCACGCTCGGCCGCGCGGCGCAGGATACGATGATCATCACGCGGAATCCCTGCTACGATTGCCCGGTAAGCTGCAGCCAGGTCAAGCTGGTTACTTCGGGACCATATGCCGGGTGGCTCAGCGAAGGTCCGGAATTCGAAACGACCTATTCGTTAGGGAGTTCTGTCGGCGTTGATTATCTTCCTGCGGTTATTGCAGCCGACCGTCTTTGCGACGAATACGGAATCGACACCATTTCGGCCGGCGTTTCCATAGCGTGGGCTATGGAGCTTTACGAAAAAGGTATTATTACCAAGAAAGAGACGGATGGGCTTGATCTGAAGTTCGGCAATCACGAAGCCGTTATCGAGATGCTTCGGCGCATATCCTACAAGGAAGGGTTGGGCGAATTGCTGGGCCGCGGCACGAAAAAGGCTGCGGAGAAAATCGGGCACAATTCTATTGATTTTGCCATGCAGGTCAAAGGCCTTGAGATGCCGGCCTATGATGTCCGTGGCGCAAAGGCTCACGGTTTGAACTATGCGACTGCCTACACGGGCGCCGATCATAACCGCGGCTATGCTTTCCAGGAAATCTTTGATGTCCCGGTTCCCGAGAAGGTGGACCGCAACGCGATCAAGGGAAAGGGCAAGCTGACAAAGTGGAATCAGGACTTGCGGGCGGTAACGTGCGACTGCGCTCCGATGTGCGCATTCTTGATGGATATGGCCGTGCCTGCAGTCGCCTGCAAAAATACCGCCGACCTTGTGAATGGTGCAGCCGGTACCAATTTCACTCCGGATGACATTGCGACAATCGGCGAAAGAATCAACAATGTTGCCAAGCTCTTCAACATGGGTGAAGGATTTACCCGGAAAGATGACAATTTTCCAAAGCGAATCCTGACTGAGCCAATCAAGGCTGGGGCATCCAAAGGGGAACTGATCAGCCAGGCTGCCCTCGACGAAATGCTGGATGAATACTACGATGCACGCGGCTGGGATAAGAATGGTATCCCTACTGCCGCCAAGCTGAATGAATTAGGTCTGGAGAAAAAATAAGCGAAAGCTGGCCTTTTCCTGGGAGCGCCGGCGTCCCGCCGGCTACGGTTTGATTTATTGGGCATTCCCAAAAAATACCAGGCGGGTATTCGTCGTTTGCCGTTTTTTCGATGCAGAACAACCAGGAAAAAGTTATTAAGTGGGTTTCGTTATTTCTGCCGGCGAGACGCCGGCGCTCCCAGGTTTCACATCCCCTGTTGCAGCATCATAACTTTTGTCCCTATCCTGTCGGTCTCCTCATCATAAATTACAACTTTCAGCATCTGATTTTGCATTTTTGCAGGGACGGTTGCTGAATACGAAATGCCCGTCCGCATTACCCGTTCATAGGCTTCATCGGACATATATCCTTCGAGTACCCTCCAATCAGTGCCAAATACCTTGCCGTTTTCATTGGCGGAGAAAAGAACTGCGCGTAATTTGCAGGCATGTTTGGAATCGACAGTTTTGAATTTAACTCCGCTGGCATGGATCAAAAGGTCGACTTTATATTCCGGCTGTCCTTTGGAATCTGTCTGTTGAGTTGTCTTAACCTCAAAAGGGATTCCAGGCATGTCCATGTTGAACGCGCTGGCGGTTATGATGCTTTCCTTGATCAGCAATATATCTGTTTCTTCGGCGCTTCTAGCCGGCGGCTTTTTATCCTTTTTTTCATCCCGGGTAGGCAAAGCTGTGGCGACTCCTGAATAATAGCCGCTGCGCGAAAGCAAGCGGCATCCCGGACAACGCTTCTCGTCAGCCAATTTAATAGATAATTTATGGAATTTTCCTTTTTCTCCCGGAATGGACGGGTTAAAGCCAAGAGTGATTTGTTTCCGGAGATTGGCAACGATTTTTTCAAGCGCAGGCTGAAGTCCCATCGGCGCGTTTACATTAAGCACTTCGCCTCCGGTTTCTTCTGTCATTTTCTGTATTTCCGCATCCGGTTCTGCGCAATAAAAAACGCCCTGGTCTCCCGGGGTCCTTACGTCATAAAGCAAGGTTGCAGATTCCAGCAATTCAGTTCGGCAGCTGCCCGGTGTGTGATAGGAATCGCCGGTCATTGAATTATGGCAGTTATCCGTCACCAGGATGATCGCACGGCGGCGCCGGGGCGCTTTGGCACTCAGATAAGCAGCATTATCATAAATTGAATCATAAATATTCGTCCCATATGCAATTTTAATCTTATCTATCTTCTCAGCTATTTGAAATCGATCCTCTGTAAGATCAACGAGCCTCGTGCGGCTGGTGTTGAAGGAAAACAAGGAAACCTGATCCTCTGCTTTGAGACGACGAAGCGTCGAATAACCGGCGATTTGAAGCATGGGCAAGTAAGCCCTTATGCTCTCACTAGCGTCGATGGCTAGAGCAATGGCAAGCGGGAGCTGATCCTGCGAAAAGTAGGCCACCTCCTGAGCGACGCTGTCGTCATAGATGATGAAGTCTTCAGGCTTCAATTCGGAAACTGGCGTGCCGATAACTGTAACATCTGTGGTAACCAGGTTCACCGCAACCAAAAT
>JAHFUH010000535.1 GCA_023265215.1 Acidobacteriota bacterium | reverse complement strand
GACGTCCATAAAAATTTATCGGTTCCGCTTCAGGAAATATTCCAGTTGTCATCCGAACGGGGAATGAAAATTCCGGAAATCCGGATTGCTCTCAGGACAGGCGATACGCCTGCGCACGAGCGGCAGGCGCGCGCGCGCCGGCCTCCTCACATTTGGATCACTACTCCCGAGTCGTTCTACATCCTGCTGACTTCTGAAAGCGGGAGGCGAGGACTGGCGGGAGTCCACACTCTGATCCTCGACGAGATTCATTCCATCGCCGGCAATAAGCGTGGATCGCACCTGGCTCTTTCGGCAGAAAGGTTATGTTCGCTGGTTCCAACTCCCGTCACGCGCATCGGCTTGAGCGCCACCATGCGTCCAATCGAGGAGGTTGCGCGATTTCTGACCGGCGCCGATGAAAGCTGCACCGTTATTGATGCCGGACATCGCCGCGGGATGGACCTGCAAGTGGAGATGCCGGGCGACGAACTGGGTCCAATTGCCACACATGAGCTCTGGGACGAGACAGTTGCGCATATCGCGGATCTCATCGGGCAGCACGGCACCACGATTGTTTTCGTCAACACGCGCCGGCTCGTGGAGCGCGTGTCGCATCTGATGTCGCAGAAAATCGGCGAAGAAAATCTCGTTGCTCATCACGGAAGCCTGTCTCGCAGTACACGACTTAAAGCGGAAGAGCGCCTGAAAAAGGGCGATGTCCGGGTCTGTGTTGCCACCTCTTCGCTCGAGCTTGGAATTGATATCGGCTCGGTCGACCTCGTCTGCCAGATCGGATCGCCTCGTTCCATAGGAGTTTTGTTGCAGCGGGTCGGACGTTCGGGCCACCAGCTTGGCGGTTTGCCGAAAGGCCGGCTTTTCCCTCTCACGCGCGATGAACTGATCGAATGTGCAGGGCTTATTTATGCCGTGAAAAAAGGGGAACTGGATCGCCTGGCCATTCCTCCCTGGCCTTTGGATATTCTTTCCCAGCAGATTGTTGCCATGTGCGCTGCAGAGGACTGGAAGGTCGAATCTCTCTTCCAAACGATTTGCAGGGCTTATCCCTACCACGATTTGCCACGGAGCTATTTCGATCGTGTTGTGAAAATGCTCTCGGAGGGATTTGCCGAGCGCCTGGGCCGGAAATTTGCGTATCTGCATTACGATCGCATTTACCAGACTCTGCGAGGCCGCAGGGGTGCGCGGTTGGCCGCGATCACCAGCGGCGGCGCGATTCCGGACAATGCCGATTATGACGTCATCGCGGAGCCGGATGGCGTTTACGTCGGCAGCGTGAATGAGGATTTTGCAGTTGAAAGCATGGCCGGAGATGTTTTCCTTCTCGGAAACACATCATGGCGCATTCGACGCATCGAAAAGGGGAAGGTCCGGGTGGAGGACGCGCGCGGACAGGCGCCCAATGTTCCATTCTGGCTGGGAGAAGCGCCGGGGAGAACGCCGGAACTGTCGCACCTGGTGTCGGAAGTGCGGGAAGGAATCGACCAGCGCCTTTCCGAGCGTGAGGAATGTCTGGATTGGCTGGTCAAAGAAGTGGGTCTTAACACGACTGCTGCGGAACAGGTTTGCGCTTATATTGCGGAAGGGAAGCGCGTGCTCGGCAGTGTTCCCAGCGAAAGACATGTGGTCGCCGAGCGATTCTTCGATGAGGCCGGCGGCATGCAGCTTGTTTTGCATGCGCCATTCGGATCAAGAATTAACAAAGCCTGGGGACTGGCGCTGCGCAAGCGTTTCTGCCGCAGCTTCGATTTTGAGCTCCAGGCCTCTGCAACAGATGACGGCATCAACCTTTCATTGGGCCCGCAGCATTCATTTCCAATAAACGACCTGTTCCAGTTTCTTCAATCGCGCAATATTGATGAAGTCTTGACCCAGGCAGCCCTGGCGTCGCCTGTTTTTGTGACACGCTGGCGATGGACACTCACGCGCTCCCTGGCCCTGTTGCGCTTTGCGGGGGGAAGGCGGGTCCCCGCCCAGATCCAGCGCATGCGATCCGACGATTTGCTGGCTGCCATTTTCCCAGCGCAGGCGCAATGCCAGGACAATAGGATGACGCCGGATGTCCCGGTGCCGGACCATCCGCTCATTTTCGAAACGCTGCGCGATTGCCTGCACGAAGCTTTGGATCTAGAGGGGCTTCGGAAAATTCTGCAAAGGATAGAGAGCGGCAAAATACTGTTCTCCGGGAAAGACACTCCCATGCCTTCGGTTTTTTCTCACCAGATACTGAATGCGATGCCCTACGCATTCCTCGATGATGCCCCGCTCGAGGAGAGGCGCGCCCGTGCGGTAATCCTGCGCAGGGCGCTTCCGGAGCGCGCCGATGATCTGGGAAAGCTCAACCCCGATGCGATCCGCAGCGCATCGGAAGATGCGTGGCCGGCCGTGCGCGATCCGGAAGAACTGCACGACGCATTGCTTGGTTTTCTTTTGTTTCCTGAGAATGAACTTGGCCGCCTGCCCGAAGAGGCACGAATCTGGATGGATGCTTTGTTCCAGGCAGGCCGGACGTTTCGGCTGCAAGAACATGAATATACCTATTGGGCTGCAAGTGAATCACAGGATTTGATTGCTTTGCTTTTTCATTCCCGACCGGTAACCGCGCAGCAAGATCCGCTGATATCGATAATTCGTGGATGGGTTGAAGTGAGCGGCCCGGTTACTTCAAAAGAGCTGGCGGGTATTTTGGGCTTTCCAGTCGTGGATGTGAATTCTGCTCTGATCCACTTGGAAGGCGAGGGCTTGGTTCTGCGCGGCTATTTCTCCGAGAAAAAGGAAGAAGAGTTTTGCGACCGCCGGATACTGGCCAGGATTCATCGCGCAACAATCGCACAATTGCGCAGGGAAATCGAACTCGTCCCTGTGGCGACATTTCTCCGGTACCTATTCGAATGGCAGCACATCGCGTCGGGTGCGCAGTTGGCAGGCGCGCATGGCGTACTCGAAGCGATTGATCAGCTCCAGGGTTTTGAAACGGCCGCCGCTGCGTGGGAGGATGAAATACTGCGCGCCAGAGTGGCGAACTATGATCCGGCGTTTCTTGATTCGCTTTGCCTCGGGGGAGAAGTTGCCTGGGGGAGATGGACCCGGAGGGAGACGCAGTCGGCAGTTCCTTCGCGCCGGCCTGGATTGACGCGCACAGCGCCTCTTGGACTGGGCATACGGGAGGATCTGGCGTGGCTGCTGGATGAATCGCCCGCCGATGAAGCAGCGCTTTCCGCTCCTTCGCGCAGCGTTCTCGAATTTCTGCGACGGCGCGGGGCGTCCTTTTTCCACGAGATGGTGGCGGGGGCAAGACGGCTTCCGGCCGAAGTGGAAGATGCTCTGTGGCAGCTTGTAGCCGCAGGGCTGGTAACGGCGGATTCCTTTGCCGCGCTTCGAGCTTTGGTCAGCGGCGAAACAAAACGTCAGGAGCATTCCCGCCGCAGGCGGCGAACGCCGCGCCGGACAAGGGAGGGGCGCTGGTCTCTTCTCGAAACACCGGGATCCGCGCCGGAGAATAAAAGAGAGTTTTGGGCGCAGCAATATCTGCGACGGTACGGGATACTCTGCCGTGAATTGCTGGCGCGGGAATCTTCGGCGCCTCCGTGGCGGGAGCTTCTGTATTTTTTGCGAAGGGCCGAGGCGCGGGGTGAAATTCGCGGCGGCAGGTTTATCGCGGGATTAAACGGGGAACAATTCGGCTTGCCTGAGGCGGTGGATGCATTGCGTGCATTGCGCCGAAAGGAATCTTCCGTGCAATACCTGAAGATCTCGGCATGTGATCCGCTGAACCTGGTCGGCATTCTGACACCGGGCCCGCGAGTGCAGGCAGTGCTGGGGAACAGGATAATTTATCGCGACGGTGTTCCGGTCGCGGCTGTGGAAAATGGTCAAACTCGGATCCTTGCACAGGTGGATGTTGAGGAGCAGTCCCTTTTGAGTAGATTGCTTGGGGAATCAGCTTGCCCCCATCTTGGGCGCTTCCTGATACCACCCGCTTTGTGCTGACTGCGGGACACATTTGACACTGTGGGTAGATGATGCATCACTGCGATTCTCCAGAGTCTAAATGTTCGTTCTGCTCAGGCCCGAAGGGCCGTCAGTGAATAGCCCCGGCCGCAAGGCCGGGGTTGGCGATTTCAATT